>JBEAVK010000170.1:0-26549 GCA_041160955.1 Bacteroidota bacterium | reverse complement strand
TGGACATTTTAAAAAAACACGTTTAATACACTTTTGAAATGGTGGAAAATTACGTTTACGAAACTAAAAAAAAGTTTCGTAAACGTGATCTGTTCCTTGCGGTTTATAAAATGTCCAGTAGTATGCAATAATTGTTCGGTGCTTACATTTGACTGCAGAAATCGTTAATGGTAATATTTAAAGGTCCAAATACAGGCATATTGTACTTTTTAACACCTGCTGCTGTGGTTACCACAACCCCCATACTCGCCGCCGAAGGTAAATTAGGATTACGCGTAAGCCTCAAAACTGTTGGTGTTTGAATGGTGTATGTTTGGCTGGCTCCATTAGCGATAAAGTCGTTACCAAACAAATTTACTCCACCAAATACGGAACATTGATTCGTATTGTTTTGTACTCCACATACATCCAATGAACCGTTAATTGAAGCAATCGTTACCACACAAATACCGCGATCCGATACTGCTTGATTCGTTTGGGCTTTCACAGGTGTTTCTGTTTGTTCTTCCTTTTTGCAATTGGACAGTAGTACTACAATTGCCAATAATCCTGCTGAGAAAAATAATGATCTAATTTTCATAGTTGTAAATAATTAATGAAATGAAAAAATTGTGACCAACCTATTGAGCAAGAATAAAGTACCCTTACTGCGCTGATCTGAAGCAAAGATGGGGGTAGTGGAACAGGGGAAAAAATTACGTTTAAGACGTTAGATACTGGACTAAAAGGAAGTGATTTTGGCTTGTAGGAGACAAAATATAGTGCTTTCTAACATAAAAAATGCTCTAAGCAAGGTGAAAAAAATTACATTATTTTTAGAAAGTCCACAAAAACGTTGCTAAAAAACACAGAATTTTAACGAAATTATTTTATTCTTTACCCATTATAAGGCATCCTCGCCACAATAGACCTACCCAAAGTGATCTCATCCGCATATTCTAAATCACCGCCAAAAGCCACACCTCTAGCAATACTACTTATTTGAATACCAATCGGTTGCAGTTTTTTGGCCAAGTAAAAAACGGTAGTTTCCCCTTCAATCGTAGGGCTAATCGCCATCACGACTTCTTTAATAACGCCTTTTTCGCAGCGCGCTACCAAACTATCAATATTCAAATCGGTAGGGCCAATACCTTCGATGGGCGAAATAATACCTCCAAGTACGTGATAAACACCCCGGAACTGGTTCGTATCTTCAATGGCCATCAGGTCGCGGATGTTTTCTACCACACATACCAGCGTGCGGTCGCGGCGTTGGTCGGCACAGATCCGGCACACCGCTTCATCGGATAAATTGAAACATTCGGTACACTCACGGATATTTTGGCGCATTTTGACTAATGCTTCGCTGAATTGCTCGGTGACTAGTTTGTCTTGTTTGAGCAGGTGCAGTACCAATCGCAAGGCTGTTTTGCGCCCAATTCCCGGTAGTGAAGCAAAAGCATCCACGCCATTTTCGATGAGTGTAGAGGAGAAATTCATGTTTAAAAGTTACTCAAGTTGAGGTCTTTAAAATAATCGATAGCCCATAAGCCAAGAATGATTAAACCTACCGCAATACGATAATACCCAAATGCTTTAAAGCCATTTTTGGTCAAATAAGAGATAAACGCTTTGATGGCCAGCATCGCTACCACAAATGCCACCAGATTCCCTACCCCCAACAATATCCACTCGTGTTGCGAAATGCTACCTCCTTCTTCGGTAAAATAATCCCATAATGATTTGGCCGTGGCTGCAAACATGGTGGGGACTGCCAGAAAAAAAGAAAACTCCGCTGCTGTGGTAGGAGAAAGCCCTTGTGTAAGACCACCCAAAATGGTTGCCGCAGAACGGCTCACACCTGGCACCATCGCTATGACCTGAAAAAAGCCAATTTTTAGGGCTTTCGGGTACGATACATCGTCGATAGAGGTGTTTCGTCGGCTGCGCTTTTCAAAATAATCATCCAAAAACAAGAACAAAATACCACCCGCAATGAGCGAGCAAGCCACTACCACTATATTTTCCAATAATTGGTCAACGTATTTTTTGAGGAATAAACCGAATACCACCGCTGGTGCAAATGCAATGGCTAATTTGATATAAAAATCAAAATTTTGCAAAAAACGCCGCCAATACAGTACAATTACCGCCAAAATTGCCCCCAATTGGATCGCTACCGTAAATACTTTTACAAATGGCTGCGATGCAATACCCATAAAAGTAGATCCAATAACCATGTGTCCCGTAGAGGATACGGGCAAAAATTCGGTGATACCTTCAATAATAGCCAGTATAATGGCCTGCAATACGTTCATCGAGGACTATGCTTTTTTGAAAATACCAACAATAATGGCTACAAAACCCGCCAAAATCATCATAGGGGCAATAGTGATACGCATGGGGCTATAGGCTACTTTATCGTCCCACACATCGGGGCTTACTTGCTGGCCGCCAGTCATCAGCATTAAACCTAGCAATACCAATCCAAGACCTGCACCAAAAAGGATAAAGTGTTGGCGACCAAAGATAAAGTCGTGTTTGCCTTCGGTGAATAGCGATTCGGATTTGGCCGCTGTTGGGCGAATAGGAGCCGTTTTGGGTGCTGCTGCCGCTGCCGCTGTATTTGGCGCGGGGCGATTTGTTTGTTGTTTTGCCATAATTGAGTAATTTATGTTTAGTATGGGCTGTTTATACTGTAATTGAAATTTTATAATTTAAAAAACTAATACAAGTCCTCTAAGCGCATGCGTAAAAATTTATTGACGACCCATCTTGTACTAATACCACCAATAAGTCCTCCTAAAGCGATGGTGCCCAATGCAATTGCAGTGAGTATGCTAGGATCATGGATGGTTTCGATCTCTGGTATAGAACGCAGCGCGAACCCGACCAAACCCAGTAGTACCGCAATAGCGATGACACCACTAATAAGTCCGTTGATGATGCCGCGACGGATATAAGGTTTTGCGATAAATTGCCAAGATGCGCCTACTAATTCTTGGTTTTTGATCACAAAACGATTGGAATACATCGCCAATCGTATTGTATTATAAATGAGTGATATAGCACCGAAAACCAGCAACAAGGCCAATCCAAGCACAAAATAACTGATTTTTTTGATATTCCCTTCTGCATTTCCCGCTGATAACGCTTCAAAATGAAGATCGGCAATGGCGCTATCTGCTTTCATCATCGACCGCCATTCGGCAAGGCTATCGGGTTGTAAGGCAGCGGCATATACATTGAAGCGCACGACATCGTGCATCAGGTTGGGCAAATCTTCGATCAGGGTTTCGGTACCGAGGTCTTGGCGCATGGCAGCGGCCGCCTGCGCACGTGTGATAAACAGCAAAGACTCTTTTTTTACGAAAGGTTGCGCACGTACAATTCCTGTGATACGTTGAATTTCGGATTCGGGCAGATCGGGCTTGAGTTCGAGCCAAATATCTACTTTTTCCTTAAAAAGTGCTACCAATTTATTGCCATAAGAGGCCGTAAGCGCAAAAAGGCTAACCAGCAGCAGCACAAGTGCAACGCTCAAAATGACAGATAAATAATTGGGGCGATTTCGCGACATTAGTTCAAACTAAGAAATGAGTACAAGGAAAGTGAAAAATTACGATTCCTCGTTCCAAAGCGGCGCAAAGTTAACACACAAAAATGAAATAGCCTATCTTTGTGCCGCGCTTTATTGCGCAATCCACGATACAACTCCGAGTTTACAACATGTTTACAGGTATTATTGAAACCCTTGTATGACGCGAACCATTGCCCATTATTACTTGTTACAAGGATAAAATACCTATATTTGCACCAAAATTAAATTAATCATGGCAAAATCAACATCAGAATCCATCAATTGGGTAGAAGGTTTAATTGCTAAAACCTTTGGGTTGAAGCGTGTTTTAGACGGCTTCCCGCTATTAGATGCTTGGTTGACTGTTGAAAACGATTTAGATAGTAAAACCATTGAAGAACTTGAAAAACGGCGTTTGACACTTCGTAAACGCGTAAATGGTTGGAATGAAGAAACACTAAAAATGAAATTTATTGCCTTCATTCTCGATATGGTTGCTTACGATACTGATGATCTCGAAGGCGTTTTTGATGCAGAACTTAAAGGTATTGTGCAAGATAAGCACTTATCTGTGGTTGCTGATTATGCACTTTGCAGTTATACTTTTGACTTCAAGGAACAGCCCTACTTTTATTTTCACGAGTATAAGCCCCGAAAAAAGTCAAAAGATCCATTTGCTCAATTGCTTTTAGCGATGTTGATTGCGCAATCAAAAAATGAAGTTCAACGCCCACTGTATAGTTGTGCTGTGGTGGGAGAAAACTGGTATTTTATGATACTTGATGAGAAAACATATTCTATTAGTAACGCTTATGTATCTACTAATGCTGATGATTTACAGACTATTTTCCTCATACTTCGCAAATTTAAAGATATTCTTGCTACTGAATTGAGTAACAACCTTCAGGAATAATTTATTTATACTTGAAAGGTGCCTCAAAAAGCAAATCTTTAATAGACAAAATCTTTGTGCCGCGCTTCACTGCGCATTCCACCACATAACTCCGAGTTTACAACATGTTTACAGGTATTATTGAAACCCTTGGTACTGTGCGTACCATCACCCGCGACCGCTCCAATATTCATTTTGAAGTAGAGTCGGCATTGAGCCACGAATTAAAAATTGATCAAAGTGTCAGCCATAATGGCGTTTGCTTAACCGTAACCGCCGTAGTTCCATTGGCAGATGGCAAAACAGCACACCGCGTAACGGCCATTGATGAAACCTTGATCCGCACCAATTTGGGGCATTGGCAGGAAGGCTCTTTGGTGAATATAGAGCGGTGTATGCTTATGAATGGCCGCCTAGATGGACATATTGTGCAAGGACACGTGGACACCTTGGCCACTTGCCTCGATGTGAAGGACATGGATGGCTCGTGGGTATATACGTTTCAATACCCGTTGACACGCGAACATATTTTGGTGGACAAAGGCTCCGTATGCCTCAACGGCGTAAGCCTCACGGTGGTCAATCCAGAAGACGATACTTTTTCGGTGGCTATTATTCCTTATACATGGGAGCACACCAATTTCAAAACGATTCGCGCAGGCGATACCGTGAATATTGAGTTTGATATTATTGGGAAATATATTGCGCGGTATATGAGTGGGATGAAGGGTAATTCTTGAGTTTGCAAAAACTGGGATAAGCACTTTAGAGTAACTTCCGATGATATTCGGCAGCATTTGTCCAATTTGGCCAAAGGCAACCTCAACCCCAATGATATTCCGATCAACCTTAGGGGCTGGCCAGCACGCGGCAATCCATATTTTCTTTTTGTCCACAAATTTGAACTGCCATTTACCTCAAAACAGGGGTTGGCAGGTTTTTTTGATACTGATGGCGACGGATTATACGAACCGTTAGATGGCGATTATCCTTCCACCGAAATCCGAAAATGTGAACCCTACAACCGCTATCCCGATGAAATGATTTTTTGGATTTATAACGACGAGGGTGCTGGTGCTACACATGGAAGAACAGGGGGGCAAACCATCCAAATGGAAGTACAAGTACCTCCAGTCTATAATATCGCTAAACTGACGATGCTACAGACTGGAGTCACGCTGACAATGCGTAAAGTATAATGTCTAATATTGTAAAATTTTAATTAGCGATAAGGCCACCCTCATACTACTGGACATTTTAAAAAAACACGTTTAATACACTTTTGAAATGGTGGAAAATTACGTTTACGAAACTTTTTTTAGTTTCGTAAACGTGATCTGTTCCTTGCGATTTATAAAATGTCCAGTAGTATGGGCCACCCCACTCCAAAACTTAATCCCTAGTCACCCCCACAGGCATTGTTGGGTCAAATGCGCCTTTTAGTACGGGGCTTTGGCGGTTGCCAGTATAGGCACGTACATTGGAATACACAAAATCAAAAATTTCGCGTACGCTGATCACTTTGTCTTTGTTTTTATCTGCTTCGCCTTTGAGGCCACGGATCAGAAAATGACTAAAAACACCCTGCCGTAAACCCGCAGATTCTAATGATGTTTCGTCGCCTTTAGACGACATGATGAGTGCCGTACCCGAAATGGATTTAGACAATGTTTGATAATATTGGGAAATAGAATTTTCCGGATCACCCGATCGCATTGAAATCAAACTACCGGAGTGACAGGCATCCGCAATACATACCTTATATTTGGCTTTGCAAGCATTGAACATTTTGGCTAAATCTTCATGGGTGAGTTTGTTGTTGTAGCCATCAAAGTCGATGGGAAGAAAAGAACCATTGAGGCCGTGGCCTGAAAAATAAAAAATCAAAAGATCTTTTGGCCCCGCATTATCCATCACCCCCTGTAAAGCATCTGTAACACCTTTTAAAGTGGCTTCTTCATCAATCAAAATTCGGATTTGCTCATCGGGTAATGCACCGCCTTCCAAACTTTTCAAAAACGCATAAAAACGATAGGCATCGTCATCGGTATAGCGTAGCACTGGCATGTGGTCGTAAGAGGCCACACCAACCACTACTGCCCAGATTTTGGTATCAGGCGGTAGTTCTTTTGTAGGGGCTTCTACCACTTCGGTGGTGCCAGCAATCGGTTGGTAGCCTTCGGGAGGCACCTGCCCAGCGTATGCTCCGGCAGTCCAAAAACCACTGATGATCGTACCATCAAACAGTGAAAGTGTACCTTTCCCATTAAACGCACCCTCGATCCATTCCCCTTCGTATCGATCGCCATTGGCATAAGTACAGTTGCCAAAACCATGCGGTTGGTTGTCTTTAAATGCACCAGTGTAGCGAGCGGCTCCTTCTTTAAACACAAAAGTACCTTTACCATCGAGGCAATTACCTTCCAGACATCCCGTTTTCCCATTATCGGTAAGGCTTGCGCCTACAAATTCGCCTTCGCGCCACTCACCCGTCTCTGGCGGATTACCGGTTCCGTGTGTACGCGTACCATCGCCATGTGGGTAATTATTTTTAAAATTACCGGTATAAATATCTCCATTGGCAAAAGTAAAAACACCTTGTCCCGAGAATTTTCCATTGGCAAAACCACCTTCATATTTACTACCATCGGGATAAGCAAATACACCGATACCGTCTTTGCAATCACCCGATAAGCATCCACTTTGAATATTGGTACCATCGTCGGTGCGTTCTTCTTTCTTTTTGGAAATATAATCTTCCAAAATATTGCCTTTTTCGTCCACGGGCTTGCCTTTACGCCAGTCTCCTGTGCGTTTGGTGCCGTCTGAGTAGGTCTTAGTGCCTTTGCCATCCGGGAAGCGCTGTTTCCACTCCCCACTGAACTTGCTACCATCGGTATAGTAGCAAACCCCTACCCCAGAGATCTCGCCATTTTTAAACTCGCCGATATATTTGGCACCTGACGGATACAGGTAAGTGCCTTTTCCGTCTTTACAATTGCCCGAAACACATTGTGCATGCGCCGATTGCACCGCAAAAAACAAAAGGCTTAGGGAAAAAAATACTCTAATCATGGTATATAAAAAGTAAATTCTGTTGTTATTTTTTATCGTTGGTCTATCAATAAGTGACCTACAAACCGCTAAAACGGTAAAATATTGCCTTATTATGCCGATGTATTGTTAAATAAAAGTCAATAGCGACTTTGGCATGAGTTTTGTATTTTACGCTACCATATTAATGTCCCCTATATTTTTTCAGTTTTTTTATTTAACACCGATACAATATTATGTTACACGCTAAAGAATTTAATCAAATGCTCGGATTGGCATCCGTTGAAACAATCCAATCAGTTACCTGCAACGTACACTTTGGTGTTCCCGGAGGACAAGGTGATTGCATGCAAATTGGCATTTGCCGAGTTATTATTGATGCTGCACCACAACAAGAACAAGAACGCCGCTGCCGCAAGGCAAATGCGGAACTTTATATCAATGATGATGGTCACTACGAAATGTTTTTCGCAAGTGAGGGCATTATGCCATGTACAGAACGTGCTATTTTTAAGAACAAATGGTTTCCTGTTCCTGTAGCGCATCGTTTCGACAATACCATCATGCATCAATTAGGTGCCGATGTAAGCCCCATTATTCCCGTTGGAAAATACCTTGTGACAAAGGTAAGTGGTGGTTATACCATTTCGTTTTAAATGTTCAGGAATGCTTCTGCTATTCCGTTTTTGAATAGAACTAAATTGCTCTTTTTTTGTAGTAATGGGACAATGTTGCGCTACCTTTGCGCTTCTTTTCGTCCATAGTGCTGGCTTGTGGTGCAATGAATGACAAAAAGCATAGTATGTATATCTTATTTACACTATATTGCTTGCCTTTTATTGCACCATAAGTCTATCATCTATTCAACATTAACTTATAATTAAATGAACATTGCAGTAGTAGGAACAGGATACGTTGGCTTAGTAACGGGCACCTGTTTTGCTGAAACCGGTAATAATGTTATCTGCGTTGATAACAATATCAAAAAAGTAGAAAGTTTAAAAGCGGGTAATATTCCTATTTTTGAACCAGGTCTAGATCTTATTTTTGACCGTAATACCAAAGAAGGCCGCCTTCATTTTACCACCGATCTAAAAGACGCTGTTAGCAAAAGTCAAATTATTTTCTTGGCTTTACCAACACCTCCAGGTGAAAATGGCAGTGCCGATCTTTCTTATATTATGGGTGTTGCCGACCAATTAGGCGACATTATTGCCGATTACAAAGTGATCGTGGACAAAAGTACTGTCCCTGTGGGTACAGCCGAGAAAGTAGCCGCAATAATGGCTAAAAAACTACCTAAAAAAATGTTCGATGTGGTATCTAACCCCGAATTTTTGCGCGAAGGCGTAGCGGTAGAAGACTTTTTGAAACCCGATCGTGTGGTGATCGGTACTAAAAGCGAAAAAGCACGTAAAGTAATGAAGCAGTTGTACGAACCCTTCGTACGCCAAGGCAATCCGATCTATTTTATGGACGAACGCTCTGCTGAAATGACCAAATACGCCGCGAATGCTTATTTGGCCATGCGTATTTCTTTTATGAACGAAATAGCAAACCTTTGCGAAAAGACAGGTTCCAATGTAGATATGGTGCGGATTGGTATGGGTAGCGATAATCGAATTGGCAAACGTTTTTTATTTCCAGGTATTGGTTATGGCGGTTCTTGTTTCCCCAAAGATGTACAAGCACTGGCACGTACTGCAAGTGATTATTCCTACGATTTCAAGATTTTGAAATCGGTAATGAAGGTAAATACCATCCAAAAAGGGGTAATGACCAAGAAAATCCGTAAATACTACAAAAATGAACTTGCTGGTAAAACAATTGCGGTATGGGGACTAGCGTTTAAGCCCAATACCGATGATATACGTGAAGCACCAGCACTTGTTATTATTGATGAATTACTCGAATTGGGCGCTCATATTGTCGCTTTCGATCCCGAAGCGATAGCAAATGTAAAAGACATTTACGGTGATAAAATAAAGTACGCTAAAGGTATGTACGAAGCCACCGAAGGCGCAGATTGTTTGGCGATTATGACAGAATGGGGCGAATTTAGGTCACCAGATTTTGAGCGTATAGGCACTAACCTAAAAGAAAAAGTAATTTTTGATGGCCGTAATCTATACGATCTTGAGCAAATGAAATCCAGCGGCTTCCATTACCAAAGCGTTGGAAGACCAAAAGTGCGCTAAATACTTAATTAGACATTATGCGGAATTAGTTTCGCATAATGTCTATCATTATCAATGCGAATCATGGGTTGAAATATATAGTAATTTATCTTTCAGGTACTTGTGAATGATCGTTTACGAAACACTTTCGAGGTTTTGTAAACTGAACGCCTTGATAACCAGTGTTTTAATCCAGCCCATGATTCGTGTTAAGATTTTCGTATGAAACTTTCAGGTGTAGCGCACCAAAATATTCATAAGGAAAACAGGTGCAGCACACCGAAATATTTGTAGAATAAAAAAACAGTAAGCATGAAACATATAAAATTCATTTTTTCTACCCTTATCGGCCTTTGGTTATTCCTATCGGGCTGCCACAGTAGCCAAAAGGCCATTTCCTATACCCCCGATAATATTGTTCCTACCGACAAATCGCTGCTTTGGCGCATTGGTGGAAAAGGGCTAAAACAACCCTCTTATCTTTACGGTACCATCCACATGATTGCTAAATCCGATTTGAATATTACCGAATCCACGTGGAATGCACTGAATCGTTGCAAAAAAATCACCTTCGAAATTGATATGAAGGAAATGACCAGCCTTCGCACACAATTCAGTTTGCTCACCAAGGCATTTATGAAAAATGGTAAAACATTAAAAGACCTCCTGCCTCCCGAAGACTATACATTTGTCCACGAAAAATTGGAAGACAAAGGCTTTTCTGCGAGTATGTTTGAACGGATTAAACCCATGTTTTTGAGTATGCTTTTGTCTAATGATGAAGGTGGCGGTGTAGGCAAACCTGATTCAAAAATGACCTCGGTAGAAATGGAACTTTGGAAAGTGGCCAAAAAACAAAAAACAAAATCTGGTGGCTTGGAATCTACAGCCTACCAATTGAGCATTTTTGATACCATTCCCTACGAATCACAAGCCAAAATGCTGGTAGAAGCACTCCGCACCTCCAACGCAGATACAAATGCGGAACTCGATAAAATGATTGAAATGTACAAAAACCAAGACATAGAAGCCATGCAACAAATGATTAGTGCCGAATCGGATGGAGTAGGCGAGTTTGAAGACGTACTATTGGGTAACCGCAACCGCAACTGGATTCCATTGATGGGCAATATGATGACGGAGCAAGCTACTTTTTTTGCTGTAGGAGCCGGACACTTGGGCGGCAAAGGCGGTGTGATCGCGTTATTGAGGGCAGAAGGTTATGTTGTAGAGGCTGTAAAGTAGTTAGGAACGTGTTTTATCGTTTCTAAAGCAAAAATAATATTGTATCTTTGCCGCAATTATGGATATTCGAGCGCTTTCCCTCCCACAGTTAGAGGCCACTTTTGAAGAGTGGAATGAACCCCGTTTTAGGGCTAAACAGTTTTATGAATGGCTGTGGAGCAAAGCTGCCACAGATTGGGAGTCTATGACCAATGTACCCAAAGCATTGCGCACCAAACTAAGTGAAACCCATACTTTCCATACGCTCACCGAAGATAAAGTACAGCACAGCAACGATGGCACCATCAAAACGAGGTTTCTTACCCACGATGGCCACCGTATAGAAAGTGTATTGATTCCCGTACCTGATGACCAACGCTTCACTGTTTGTGTCAGCACACAAGTAGGTTGTAGCCTTACTTGCAAATTTTGCGCTACTGGCCGTATGGGGCGCGAACGTAACCTGGAGCCTTGGGAGATATTTGACCAGGTTACTTTGGTCAATAAACAATGCCAAAAAGCATTTGGTCGCGGCCTTACCAATATCGTTTATATGGGCATGGGCGAACCGCTGCTGACTTATGCCAATACTATGAAAAGTATCGAACACATCACCGCTCCTGCACCGCTGGGGCTGGGTATGTCTGCTTCCCGTATTACAGTAAGTACGGCTGGTATTGCCAAAATGATTAAAAAATTGGCGGATGATGGCTTCCGTTCTAATCTTGCCATTAGCCTCCATGCAGCCGATGATATAAAGCGAAACGAGATCATGCCAATCAACGAAACCAATAATTTGGACGCGTTAATGCAATCATTGGAGTACTTTTATCGCAAAACCAAGAACCGTATCTCTTACGAGTATATCGCATTTGAAAACTTTAACGACGGCCCCGATGACGCAGCCAAACTGATTATGTTGTGCCGCCGCCGTTTTCCTGCACGTGTTAATATTATTGAATACAACCCCATTGAAGGTGGAGAATTTGACAAATCCAACGAAAACAGATTAAATGAATTTGCGGCTCGATTAGTGAGCCACGACGTAACTGTAACAGTACGAAGGAGCAGGGGTAAGGATATTGATGCCGCTTGTGGGCAATTGGCCAATAAGAATTGAGTGAAAAAGTTGGTGGAATAGATCGAGGGTTTTGGCATAAGTTTAGCGCGTGTAATTAGGATATTAAAATATTTTAAAATCGAAATAATCAAAAATGATGTTAACTATTCTCAGTATTGCCATTGGCCTCATTCTAGTACTGCTCTTGATGAGTATTCTCTCATCTACGGTACACGATATTATTGTATTATTCCTGTCGCTGCGCGGTAAACACTTACAAACAACCCTGAAAGGTATGTTAGGCGGTATGTCGGAACAATTTGAAAAACACCAGTTTTTTCAACAACTGCGCTCCTCCGAACGTAAAAAAAACTGGCTCACAGGTACTTCCTTACCTACCTGGATCCAAAAAGAATCGTTTAGCGCTATTTTGCACGACGAATTGCAAAAACTAGAAGGAGGTAACCTCGCCGAAAAAATTGATAATATACAAGATCCAAACCTCAAAGAACTCATGGGTTTCTTGGTGCGCGAATCCAATGGCACTGTAGGCGGGTTCAAAACACAGTTGGAAAACTGGTTCGATCAGGTCATGGAACGCTCTGCTGATTATTTTAAGCAGAGTACAAAATGGCGTTTGTTTTTTATCGGTTTGGCCTTATCAGCGGTACTCAATGCCGATACTATCGGTATTTACCGGGCGTTATCCACCGATCCAGAATTACGTGAAAAAATGGTAAAAGCCGCCGAACAAATTGCAGCTGCTGATACCTTACCCGTTATTGCCCGCGATAGTTCTCTGAAAAATTATATCGGCAATGCAAAAGGCTTCCTCTCTACCCAATTGGGCGAAATGCAGTCGCCATTGGGTTTAGGATGGAATAAGCCTGGACAAGCAGATAGTATCCCCGACTGGCTTGTTAAAATGCTCGGATTTATACTTACAGGTATTGCTGTTACGTTCGGTGCTTCGTTTTGGTTTGATCTTTTGAAAAAATTACTGAGCCTCAGGAGTAGTGTCGGCGGAAGCAGTGCAAATACTGATGCCAATTTTGCAAGTCGCCGTAGTTTCAATATGGCTGAAGGTATTGATGGTGAACCTATTGGGGAATTATCTGATGAGCATAAGGCAAAAAAAGCGTCTCCTCCTCCGCCTCAAAAATAGCGAAATAATATTTAATACATTGTTGTTTACAAGGTATTAAATTACCTTATTAGGGGTCTAACATTTGTAAGACCACTCTTTTAATTCGAGCGATAAGAACCACTCAGGCATTCACGGCTCTTATCGCCCTAATTTTACGGGTACCACTTTTTACAAATGTTAGACCTCTGCCGAGGTCAGATAAGTTCCAACGACCTCTGCCGAGGCCAGATAAGTTCCAACGACCTCGGTAGAGGTCTAACATTTGTAACAAATCACCACTTAAATCTATCTAAAAAAATGTACAAAGTAAAATATGGCGGTAAAAAAGGTAAAACCGTTGAACTAGAAGAAAGCCCTGATCTGGTAGCCGTACGCACCAAAGACAATAAAGAAATGGACGAAATGAACCTAAGCCGTGCGTCTCAGGAAATGCTGGCAGATACCGTTCAAGTCGTGAAATTTGCCGATTCTGGTATTACAATTATCAAAATGGCCGAAGAGCCGCAAGCAGTTGCTTCCCGTGGCGGTGGTGACGAAGAACCCGCTAGAAAAGGAATTTCTGGCCCACCCGATACCTCCAAGCGCGATGCCACCCGTGCCGCACTCAAACAAGAAGAAGATATTCGTTTTGCTGGCCGCGTTTTGCAAGACAAGGAAACTGGCGAAGTAACCCTTTATACAGAAAACTTCTTTGTCAAATTTTTTGACGCGACAAAAGAACAAGATTGTCTGGCAATTCTTGAAAAATATAAATTAACGATCAAAGACAAACTGATTTTTGCTAAAAACGCTTATTTCGTTTGCGCCGCTGAAGGCACAGGACTAGCCGTTTTTAATATTGCAGAAACCATTTTGAACGAAAAAATAGTGGAATATTGCCACCCCGAATTGGTACAGGAGCGTCGTTTTAAAGGAATACATCCCTTACAATGGCACTTAACCAAAACCAGTATCAACGGGAAACCTGTGGATGCCCATGTTAATATTGAAGCCGCTTGGCAAGTTACCAAAGGCAAGGGTACTACCATTGCCATTATTGATGATGGTGTGGATGTAGATCACCCCGAGTTTAAAGGGCGTATTGTGCATCCTTTTGATGCCACTTTGAAAGACGGTACTGGTCGTCCGGTGGCCAACGACGACAACCACGGTACGGCTTGTGCAGGTATGGCGTGCGCGAGCGGCCTAAAGGATGGTGCCAGCGGTACAGCACCTGAATCGTTCCTAATGCCGATTCGTTTGCGCAGCGGCTTGGGAAGTATGAGCGAAGCCAATGCCTTTGCTTGGGCCGCACAACGCGGTGCAGATGTCATTTCGTGCTCGTGGGGACCAACCGATGGCGATTGGTGGGATCCATCGCATCCACTCCACAATAAACAAACCCTATTGCCCGATAGTACCCGTATGGCCATGGAATTTGCGATGAAAGAAGGTCGTGGTGGCAAAGGTTGCGTCATACTTTTTGCCGCAGGCAATGGTAACGAAGCCACTGCTAATGACGGATATGTATCTCACCCTGGCGTAATTGCGGTAGCAGCGTGCAATGATACCGGCAAGCGCAGTGTGTATAGCGATTACGGAAAAGAAGTATGGGCGGCCTTCCCGAGCGGTGATTTTGCTTGGAAACCACTCAGACACCCCGCACCGCTGAGCCAAGGATTACGTACCACCGATCGCACAGCAGCCGTTGGTTATGATAGCACCAACTATACCAATTCTTTTGGTGGTACTTCGGGCGCATGCCCCGGCATGGCTGGTGTGGTAGCACTCATGTTGGCCGCTAATCCTGCGCTTACGCCGCCACAAGTAAAGGAAATTATCCGCAATTCTTGCGATATTATCGATGCAGAAGGCGGCGAATACGATACCAATAAACACAGTATCTATTACGGATATGGCAGGATTAATGCCGAAAAAGCCGTTAATAATGCAAAAGGTATATCCAATAACGCGCCTAAGGCAGCAACGCCAACCATTGGAGGCAACCTCCGATTTGGTAAACAGGATGTGCCTTTTGTTCCAGAAGGACCAAGCACCGCTTCGACAAAAACAAGACTACGTAATTTGACCGGTATTGCACTCCAAATTACACCCGTTCAAAAAAACCTTCGTTTGGTGTATCAAGTCAATGTGGGCGGTAGATCCATACAAACTAATGCCAAACCCGGCGATTTCGTGGGTGGAACCACTGCAAGAACAAGATTATTAGGTGTCGCATTTTCTTTGGAAGGCTCTGATGCAAAAAAATATGATATTGAATATTCCGTAAGGTTTGAAAAAGAAACGGAAGCAGTAAAAGGGAAAAATGGTGGTTTTTGTGGGGTAATTGGGAAAACAGGCAAAGCAATTCAAGCATTTAATGTGGTCATAAAACCAAAGTAGTGCACCCAAAAAATGCTTTATCGACTCCAATGCCTATTCATTATACTGGTATGCCCCTTGTGGAGCAACGCACAAACTGCCGACAAGGACTCGTTACTTTACCTTGATATAGCACCTGTCACCATTTCGGTGGCAAGGCTGGAATCTTCGGGGCAAAATCTTCCGTTTGCGGTCAGTATTTTGCAGAAAAACTGGATACAGCTTGCTCAAGCACAGCGGTCATTAGGAGAGGCGTTGGTGGCAATGCCGGGTGTTTATGCTTGGAATACCGATAATTATGCCCAAGATTTGCGTATTTCTATCCGCGGTTTTGGCGCACGTTCGGCTTTTGGCATCCGTGGTATTCGGGTATTTACCGATGGCATACCCGAAACCTCCCCCGACGGCCAAACCGATCTCGATAATGTGGACATGGGGACGATACAGCGCATCGAACTACTGCGCGGTGCAGCGGCAGGATTATACGGCAATGCGGCAGGTGGTATCCTCCAACTGACCACCGAAAATACCGATCAACGCTATGCCGAGATACAAACGAGCGTAGGGAGTCTTGGCTTTTACCGCTGGCAATTCAAATCGGCGTTCCATCAAAAGAAGTCGAGTGTTTTTTTTAATGTCAGCCAAAACCATTTGGAGGGTTACCGCGCACAAAGCAGTATGCAGCAAACCATTGCTAATGCCAAATGGCAATACCGCTTTTCACCGGATACCAAAATGACGCTGCTGCTCAATTATGGGAAAAGCCCTTACGCCAACGACCCCGGCGGTCTTACTGCCGAGCAAGTATTGGCCGATCGCAAACAAGCACGTGCCGCAAGCCTTCAATTCAATACCGGAGAACAGGTAGCGCAGGGACGTATTGGTTGGGTATTGGAGCATCGCATTGCGGCGCGCCACAGCATTAAAACAACGGCATTTTTTACTACCCGTGACTTTTCGAGTCGGCTGCCTTTCAAAAACGGCGGTTGGGTAGCATTACAACGTAATTTTGGCGGTGGTAATGCTGTATATGCCTTTACTGCCCCTAAATACCGCAGTCAATTGGGTATTGATATGGGTACTCAGCGAGATTTGCGCAGGCGATTTAATAACGATAATGGCGAAAAAACCGAACAAACCTTTGACCAGACTGAACGGTTTGCAGGCATAGGCGCATTTTGGATCAACGAGTGGAAACCATTGAGCCAGCTGTTGTTGACGGCTGCTACCCGTATGGATGCCGTGCAATTGCGGGTAAAAGACCGTTTTTTGAGCGATGAAGACCAAAGCGGTCAGCGATCCTTTCAACGGTTAAGCCCCACCTTGGGCGTTTTGTTCAAAGCAACTCCTCAATTAGCCTTTTATGCTAATGTCGCTACTAATTTTGAAACACCAACACTGAACGAACTTTCGGCCAATCCGCAGCAAACAGGTGGTTTTAACAGCGATCTAAGTCCCCAAAAATCCGTTAACTACGAATTGGGTATCAAATTTCTGCAAGGAGAAAAATGGCAAATAGACTTGGCCATATTTCAGGTGGATCTCCGCAACGAATTGGTACCTTACCAATTGGCCACCACACCAGGAAGAACCTATTTCCGCAATGCCGGACGATCACAAAGACGCGGCATAGAGGCGTTTTTGCAGTATAAACCGATCAAAAACCTCACTTTCCTAAGTAATTATACTTTTTCTAATTTTAAATATACCAACTACGAAGCATCGGGGACGCGGTTGGATGGTAATCGGCAACCTGCTATTCCGCTGCACCGTGTATTTGCAGCCCTGCAATGGGAACGCGCTGCCGGACTGTTTTGTGTGGCGCAGATACAGGCGCAAAGCCATAGTTTTGTCAATGATGCCAATACCATTAAGGACAAAGGCTACACGTTGGTATCGGTGCGTGGTGGTTATACTTTTCGATTAAAAAGGTTTGAAATTGCACCTTTTGCGGGCTGGAATAATATTTTTAATGCGGCTTATTCCAATAATATACTGGTGAATGCCGTAGGTGATCGGTATTTTGAACCTGCTGCTGGGAGTGGGGTTATTGGAGGAGTAAGGGTACGGTTTTGAGGGTAAGAACATTGTAATATAAGTTATCCAATTGATACTTGCCCTCAAAAAAATGATCTGTATGCTCCTTCCTTATATATACCTCTTAGTGATTTCCAGCAGCCATTCTTTTTCAATTATTAATGTTTTTTGTTCAATTCGTTCCAAAATCCGCTGAGCGCGCTCGCTTTCCCCTTTTTGGAGTTGACTGATCTGGGTTAAGAGGTTTACAAAATTGGCATTTTGCTCGCGGTTATCATCCGATATCGTATTTTTTACAGCCCTGCTGAGGTACATTTTAAAGGCATCTACTTTATAAGTGAGCAGATCTGATTGTGTTTCGTAATAAATTTTTAATTCTAATCGGCGTATGAGCAGATGGAAGTCTAAATTTGCAGAATGGCTTGGTAAAATCTCTAGTGCCTGATCATATTGGCTTTCATAAAAATAATAATAGGCCATCACCAAGTTGTATGCCTCTTCCCGATCTTCATCGGTACCGACAATTAAATCCTTATGTTCTTGAGCAAAGGATAGTGCCCACGCTGTTTGTTTGGAGCGAAGGGCTGTGTTCACAATATTATAATACGAACCACGAGCAATTTTTCCATCGTAAAAAAAATACCCTTTCTTTAGGTTGTCTTTATGTATTTGGTGAATTGTTGGAAATAATTCGTACTGCCCATTTACCACAAGTTTAGTACAAAAATTGCGAATATAATTAAAGAAATCCTTAAGTGACTTGCTGCTCAATTCAGACTCATATTGATATAGCAAATTTAGTAAGGTATCAAAACTGTCCTTACTCAGTGAGGGTGTTGTCAGCATTTGATAAATCTTTTCAGAAATAAGTAAATAAGGTGCTTCTTTTATATTAGTATCGGGTAGTTGAATCGAAGTATCCACAATCTTCTGTTGGCTATTCCCAGTATCCAAACGACTAGTTTTAGTTAATACCAAATAATGATTGATCAAATCAAACTTACTGGCATAGTAATATTCGTCTAAATGTTCTAGCGTGGCGGCTATATGTAGGTCAGTTTTCCAGTTAATATTATAAGTGGCTAAAGTACGAGCCATCAGCGCCGCCTCATACACTTTACCATAATGAATGGTACCCTTCATTGTATCCTGCTCTAATAATTTAAACGCCTGCTCCAAGGTCTGTGTTGCTTTCGGCAAGAGACCACGGTTTCGGAGTATATCCGTAAGATCCAATTGCTGTTGTAGGGTATTTTCTTCACTCATATAAGATTCGATCAGTAGAAACTGTCGAATGGCTTGTGTCAATTCAAACATCACCCGTTCCAAATGGGCAGCCACAAAGGGTTTGGATGGAAATACCTTTTTAAAGGCCAGTTCCTTACTTAAATCGGCTAACTTACCCTGTTTTGTATAGTTTTGTAGTATTGTTAGTAGAATTACCGCCTCCGAACGGTACCTAATCTTAGCAGTATATGGACTGCCCAAATAAGCCTGTAATCCCTTTAACTCCTTGTCTGTCAATGTTTTAAATAATTCCAATAAATCTGAACCTTCCATTTTTGATACGATTTTTGTAAAAACTGGTACAAAAGTGTTATAAAAAACTGAGATTACCCAACCGATCTTTGCACCAAGAAAATTGTAAACGTTTAAAACTTATTTATTTTTATGAAATTTTGGTATTTATTTTTAGCATTTGTTGTATTAGGGCCAAGCCTTGAAGCCCATAATGAAATGCGTTTGACTCCTACAATTCCAATGGAAATGTTTGAAGATCAATGTAATTTACCAGGTCCTGCCAACTTGGTAGTTACCAATGTTGGAGCAACGGATCTCTCCTTTAGTTGGGATGGGGTAGTTGGTGCTTACGGGTTTAAAGTAGAATTAACGAAAGTATCCACTAATACACTCGTTTTTTCCAGTACTTCTCCAGCACAAGCCCAAACCTTAACTATCTCATCACTCGAACCTGGGACAGAGTATCGTCTTGATGTTTGGAGTATGTGTAGTGCAACTGAACAAGGAGGCTTATCTAGCATAGCGGAAACAACGCATAATTTTATTCTTGATGAGATCGCTGCTAATTACAATGGTACGCAATTGATACCAGGTAACGCTTTTCCACTATTCCCAATACAGCCAAGCAATTCTTCTATTCGAGGTTTGCAATTCAAGATTCAAAATAGCACATTTGAATCTAAATTCGGTGTAACTAACGAGATTCAGGCTTTAAATGGGGGGGTACACGTTAAGCATCATAATGGTGGTTCTAATATTCAATTTGTCAATCATCAATATGATAATGCACAAGATGCCGGTGGTTTTATCCCTTCAGATAACCCTGGTTACGTTTTATTAAAAAGTGTAAAAAAACCTGTTTTAGAATATCAAATTATACCTGAAAATGGATGGTACTACTTATATTGGTCGCAATTGAACAATAGTGGCTTCTCAATACTCCAAATATCGAATCCAGTAGGAATGGGAGTGATTAATAACCCCAACAATGAATTACAAAACCAAGAAGAAATAGACAGTGTTGAGGAACGAACTGAATCAAGTTCCACCGATACACCATGTACCATCCGGCCTAATCCTTTCACAGACTTGTTAACGGTTCAAGGCTCCACACCATCCAATGTACAACTCTTGGATATAAACGGCAAACTCATCTATCAACACACCATGGATACCTCCGAAACCCAAATAACGATACCCACCGCAGATTTGGTTAAAGGCGTTTATTTGGTACGCTACGAAACAGCGAACTCGGTGAAAACAATCAAAGTGGTTAAAACTAATTAAGACAGTAATCGCCAAATGAAACAATCTACTACAAAATCGTCCATGAAGCAACAATCCGAATACAGTGAGTACCAAATGAAGCAATCTGAATACAACTCAATACCAAGTAAAACAATCTTTAATTAGTTGTACCAAATGAAACAATCTACTACAAAATCATCCATGAAGCAACAATCCGAATACAGTGAGTACCAAATGAAGCAATCTGAATACAACTTAATACCAAGTAAAACAATCTTTAATTAGTTGTACCAAATGAAACAATCTAACTACAAGTCAATACAAAACGAAACAATCTGAATACTCTTCTTCTCTATTAAATAACAATTTTCGAGGAACAGTTGGTGTAAAGGACATTAACTAGAGCCATCTTGAATCCCCGGGATGGCTCACCTTTATACCCCAAACCCTAATTTACGCAATACCTCAGCACGCAACGGCTCCGAAATGGGGACGCGTGTATCTTCTCCAAAAACAATAGAAAAGCCATCCAACGTAGAAACACAGTGCTTATTGACCAAAAAAGAACGGTGCGTGCGCACAAAATCGGCAGTTGGTAGTTGTGTTTCGAGCGTCGATAGTGGTTGATAAGTGCGAAATACTTGCTCCGCTGTAACAATTTTAACAGCGTTAGCCTGCGCTTCCAAAAATAATATATCCGAAAACCTGACCCGATGCATCAGTCGGCCAAACCGTACAACAAGATGATCAAGTTCCGATAATTCTTGAGTAGATTCCGGTGGTTTGCTGTCAATTGGTATAGACTCCGTAGCGCGTGCCACTGCCCGCAAAAAACGCTCGAAAGCCACCGGTTTCACTAAATAATCCACTACTTCGAGGTCGAAGGCCTCCAAAGCATGCTCCGAATATGCAGTGGTAAGTATGGTTTTAGGTCGTTTTTTGATGGTTTTTAGAAAGTTCAAACCATCAAGTACGGGCATATTAATGTCCAGAAAAAGCAAATCAGGCATGGTATGCTGCAAAAAAGCAATCGCCTCTAGGCCATTTTCGCATTCGCCGCTCAGTTCTAGGAAAGGCGTTTGTTCGATATAGTTCTTTAAAATTCGGCGCGCCACGGGTTCATCGTCGCAGACCATACAAGTAAATTTTTTTGTCATTTTTCCAGTTGTATTTCGAGTTTCACCCGCCAAATGCCATCTTCATCGTGGATACGGAGCATATATTTTTTTGGGTAAATTAATTCGAGCCGCCGACGCACATTTTCTAAACCTAATCCGCCTGTTGTTGGAGGGATAGTGGTCAAAAAACTATTCTCACACTCCAATAGCAAAGTGGATCGTTCCGCCTCAAAAAGGAGAGCCATATTCAAAAAACGCTCCCCGTTCGAGTTTGGCTGGGCAAATTTAAAACTATTTTCAATAAAAACGAGTAATAATAGCGGTGCAATTTGAGGCGGCGGGGTAGGCAAGTTTTGAGGAAATACAAACGTCGTCTGGAGTTTTTCCGAAGCACGCAGCCGCTGCATTGCTACATAATCTTGTAAAAAATCAAGTTCTCGCACGAGCGATATACGATCGGCACGGGTTTCGTACAACGAAAAACGGAGCAAATCGGAGAGCAAAATTACCGTAGGAGCAACACTTTTAGGCTCGGTGAGTGCTAGGCCATAAATCGTATTGAGCGAATTGAGCAAAAAATGTGGACTAATTTGCTGCCGCAATGTGTTCAGTTCGCTTTTTAGGTTTTGAGCATCGCGATCGGCACGGCGCTGAGATTCGATCAACATGTCTTTGCCCAATTTGAGCGACGTAGCAAACAAAACCAATAAAAAACTAATCGAAATACCATCCAACAAAGTAGGTTTAAGGTCTTGCGAATTTACGGTCTTGTGGACAAAGTGAGGACAAAGAAAATACCACAGTGTACTACCAAAAATATTCATCAGCAAAGCTAATGCTATAGTGAAAATACCAAAAAACAAGTATTTTTTCCGATACAATAATTGTGGAACACCCAAAAATACAACCAAGTAAACCGAAGTAATGGTGGGCACATGAGCAATGATACTCAATTTCCAGTAGTCCTCTAACTGATAAAGACCCGATTCAATATCTTCTAAACCCGATGAAAGAAAATAAACGATCCAAAAGGCAGCATGCCAAATCCATCGCCTGAATAGCCACTGCGGTATTTCAAAATTGTCGGGTAGTGTCGGCATTTTTCGTTCAATTGAAGCACAAATGTACTTAAAACTGGTGCTGCAATGCTATACAGGGGATGAATTGGAGATTAGGCAGGACGAAAACCGCTAAATTCAGATGCCCGTTTTCGTCCTGCCGTTTGGGGTTTTCGTCCGCCCACCTTGTCCACCTATTTGATTTGCCTCTAAATTTGCTCTATTAAATAAACATAAGAAATATAACTATGACTACTAAAGTTTTTAAATTCCTCTTGTTGGGTCTGTTTTTTTCCTTGATGGCATGTGTAAAAACATGGGACTACAACCCAGCAGATATCCCCAATGATTTTGTACCACTGCCCAAACCCGAGGCAGGTAAAGGCTATCAACTACATGTGCCTGCGTTCCCTATTCCGCCCCAATTCGAACGCGAATGGTTTATGCGAACAGCAGTGGGCAACACCGAAGAAATTTATATGACGGGTTACGAAGTACGGCAGCGGGAGGGATCGCACCATGTTATTGCTTATCAATACGAAGATGAAAATAAGGCAGGGTTGCCCAAGATTGGTGAAATGCGCGACCAAAACACACCCGATGGTCGTTTGAACCTCTTTTCTAATATGGAAAATATGGCCTTGTTGGCAGAGGCGGCATCTCCTTATCAAAAAGTAGAATTTCCGGCTGGTTATGCTGTAACCATTGCTGCCAACTCTACGCTTGACCTCAATTCACATTATTTCAACAAATCGGACAAAACGATTTTTGGAGAGGTAACGATGAATATTTACACCAAACCACGATCGGAAGTACAATATTTCCTAAAACAAGGCGAGGCAGATAACGCAGAAAATCTAGTATTGCCACCTAAAAAAACGACGAAAATAGAATATACCGAAATTTTGGAAGAAGACCGAAGCCTCAAAGTTATTTTCTCGCACATGCACAAGCGCGGAAAAAATTTCGAGGTTTATCATGTAGGTGGTGCTAAAGACGGTCAACTTTTTTATGAAAACAGTGACTGGCACGATCCCAAATTTGTTTACCTGCCCGAACTACTCGAAATCAAAAAAGGTGAAGGGATCCGAACGGTGATTACCTACGAAAATGATACCAACCGCGAAATCCGTTTTGGGGTAACGTCTGAGGACGAAATGGGTATTTTCTTCTATTACTATCTTTAAAAAATTCCATCCTTTTATACAATATGAATCATAAAATAATGCTGTTGGCTATACTGCTTTGCGGGTTGGTACAACCCAATTTTGCCCAAAATACAAGCCCGTGGGCGGCAAATATGCAGTTTTTTCATCAAGATTTTGCCATAAACCTAGACCCCGGGCAATTGGGTGTTACCGATGCTACATTGGTAAGACCCGGTATTTCGGCAGGTATTGAACGAACGTGGAAGAACATCGGAAACGATCGAATTCGATTATTTCAAGACCTTAATTTAGGATTTTGGAACAGCCCTTATTCCGAAAATTATAGTTTTATCGGCACAAGATTAGCCGCTGATTTTCGAGTTTTCAAGCAATTAAGGCTTACAACAGGCGTACTTTATCGCCTTGGACGCGCCAAAACAAAGGATGTTCGCTATGTTTATGAAAATGAAAAATGGGTGCCAATCAAGAACTCTACCCCCGGTTTTTTCAGACAAAACGCCGGTTTCGATACCCGCTTAGGATGGCGTTTCGCGCCTAATTCTGCGCATCCTGTGGATGTACAAGTAGGGATAAACTGGACCATAGCGTGGAAGTTTGCACCAGCCGAAATCAGTTCTAATCTGATGCTTTACAGGGCTCTTCAGGTAGGGTTACGTTATGGGCTTTAATCATTCTTAAATCACACGCTCTAAATCACAATTCAATATGACAATTCAAAAAACAGCAGGCATAATGGCCTTTGCTCTAATGATAGCCTTTGCGGCTTGCAAAAAAGACGATAAGTCCGATGTTCCATCTTATACACCACCAGATGGTTCGTATAAATTGGTATTTGAAAAAATATTCAAACCCTCTTGCGCCTTATCCAATTGCCACTCAAAAGAAGGCGATTTTGGGCACCATGGCTTGGGTAATGATTATACTTATAACCACTTATTGGAGGACGAATCTCATAATGAGGATGCACTCGCCGCTGGTTTACGTATGATAAAACCTGGCAACCCCGACAGCAGTTTTTTATTTGTAAAAATCAAATGGGAGGGATCGCCCTTTCAATTTGGACAAAAAATGCCCACTGGAGGATTGAAATTGACCGCCAATCAAATCGAGTTTGTGCGACAATGGATTCTGGCAGGCGCGCCGGAATCGGGTCATGTGGCGGATAGGAGTTTGGTGGAGTAAATGTCTTTAATTTTTATAAGAAAGCCCTATATGCTAAAAGGGGCAAAACTTGTACAGCAATTCCCCATGTGACATGCACCCTATTGCTCAATGGGAGAACGGATGAAATGGATTTTACGGATTAGAGCGGATTGTTTCAAAAGAATCCGTTTAAATCCGTAAAATCCGTTTCATCCGTTTTGCTATCCTGTCTTAGTTTTGATCCACATGGGAAATTGCTGAAACTTGGGATAGTTGCCTTCTATCTATCTGATAATCAAGTGTTTGTGATTTCTTGTGTTTAAAACTCACTCACCCAATCAGCCAGAACTTGATTTTTTAACCAAGTTCTGGCTGCAAAAAGTTGTTTTATCAGCCAGAACTTGTATTTTGGCCTTAAAATTGGCTGATTCAATCCCTTCTCACTCAATATCTGCGTAACACACTTCATAGGAAATCCCCGACTGCATTGAGTTGCAGCCGGGGATTTTTTTTAGATGCGCACCGGTACGGCCTTATGTTTTTTTTATACATTACAAAAACTACCTTATGTCCAAATACGTATCGTAAAAACAGTAAAAAATATTTTGTAAATAAATTATAAGTTTGTACTTTTGCATAACAATTTAGTCTTATGCCTGTTTACTTCTTTTGAAATATTAGGACATTAAATAAAATTTCTTAGTGTATGAATAATTACCATTTGCAAAAACAAATGTTCTCACACATTATTGCGCAGGAAAAAAGCAAAAGTAAGTGGGTTCAAAAATATATGCAACTTGCCCCCTGCTCTAAATCTATCGCCTACGATCGGATTGAGGGTAAAAGACCCATTATTCTTGAAGAAGGGCTTCGCCTCATTGAAACCTACGGATTACCCAGCGAATGGCCCCATTACTTGCTCGCTACGCCCCCAGCCAATCCGCCACTGCCAATGTTGTCACTCAATGCTACCCCCGAGGAATTGTTAACTGTTTTATACAACGACTTGCATCTGCTCGCTCAGTCTCCGTCACCACAATCTAGGGTAATGTCTCGGCAATGCCCCATCTTTTGGCTAAAATACAGTCGGCTGTTAACCTCCTTTAAAATTTACTGCTGGTTTACCTATACTCAACTCCGCACTGGTAAGACACTCGAATCTTTTGATTTGAACTGGAAAGACAAAAGCCGCACCACAGCCCTGCTCGACCAATGTAAACGTACCCTGCTGGTGTACCAAACAATACCCGGTATTGAAATATGGTCTTTATCTTTTTTTGAGGCAACCATCGCCCAAATGCGCGATGTTTTTGAAACAGGAGGTATGACCCTAACCGTTTTTAATGCCCTGACCGAGGAACTACTAAAAATCATTGATGCACTTGAACAAATGACTATACGAGGCACTAAAGATACGGCCGGGCAAACCTGTGATTTGCAAGTATTTACGTCCAAAAGTTATATCGGATCGGATATGACCATTGGTTACTCCGACCAATCACACAGTTTCATGCACCTTGACATGGGATTTCCTCGGTTTATTCGTCACTATAACCCCAATGATATAAATGAGCAACTGCATTATTTCCGCACCATACAATCGTACGCCGAGCCTTTGTCCATGAATGCCAGAAATAGCAAGCCTTTTTTTAATGCCTTGAGGTTGACAGTACAAGGCTAATTGGAGATGATCGTGTAGTTCCTAAAAAGATGAGGCGTAACCTAAACAACTACAAGGATTGCGCAGTAATAGGAAATCCCCGACTGCGTTGTGTTGC
>JBEAVK010000144.1:0-5782 GCA_041160955.1 Bacteroidota bacterium | reverse complement strand
CATCCGTTGTTTCCTGATTTCTCGGTATTCCCCAATCCAGTGCGTGATATACTGACCATTGTACCCAATCGTGTCCCGGGCGGCAAACTAAGGCTGGCTCTGGTGGCTACTGACGGGCGTGTAGCGCAGGAGTACAATATCGGCGAGGGGAACGAAACCCAATGGCTGCCTGTGGGTCAATTACAACCTGGCATGTATGCTTATATCATTCGGAATGAAATGGGTGGCGTGGTGCAGAGCGGACGGGTTGTGGTGGTGGAATGAGGGTAGTGCGTAAATTATTATTTTTTTAATTTTTATATATTAATGTTAAATTTTAAATGTTTAATGTTAAATTTTAAAATAATGGTGAAGGCAAATATTTTTTCTGTTTAATATATTAAAAACATTTACTTAATTATTGAATACCTCACTTTGTTCATTCAAAAAGTATATCTATTGTCCAATTAAATTGCAGCATAGCTGACGCATAAGCATTACTCTGGACACCAAAAGGTGTTATCATGGTGAGCAAAACGGATTTTTTGGTCTGTGTTGTTTCTTTAAAAATTGCTATTTTTTGAGCCAATTGCGCTGCGTAAGATTGGGTAATCGTGTAAGTATTTTCAGAAAATTTAATTTCAAAAATATTAATCACTCTATCTTTTCGGTCTATCAAAAGGTCAATTTGCGCGCCTGCTTCTGTACTTTGCCAAGCGGCAGATTGAGCAACAACACCTTGAATGCCGAGCGCACGCTTGATTTGTCGGATATGACTCAGACAAACTTGCTCAAAAGCAAAGCATTTCCAAGCATTGTAACGACTACTTTCAAGGGCATTTAACCAATTATTTTCATCCAAAATCGTTGCATTTCGGATAAATTTAAAATAAAATGCCGTATAAAAATCAGACAGTCGGTACAACATATCGCGTTTATTTTTGCCAAACGGCGTATAAGATTGCACAAAACCACTTTCCTCTAATTCCGCCAACATAAATGTCAATCTACCACTATTATGTAGTTTGCTGGCTTCTACTAATTGATTGCGGGTCAATCCCATATTTTTTGTGGCGAGCGCGGTCAAAATTGCAATGTGCTGTTCGGCTTTACTGAAAAGTGATTGCAATAGAAACGTAAATTCTTCTCGCAGAATACCATTTCTCGAAAAACAAATGCGCTCAATATTTTGCATCGCACTTTCTTGTTCTGAAACAGCGTCCAAATAAAATGGAATCCCGCCCATGGCCATATACAATTGAACGATTGAATAACGGTCAATATGCGGGTTTCGGGCGCGTAAAAAAGCCTCTGTTTCACGTAAGGAAAAAGGTTCGAGGCGAATTCTATCGGTTACGCGATTGTGCAACCCTCCTTTATTTTTAATCAATTCATTGACCATCCAAGAAGCAGACGAACCACAAACGACCAATAATATGTCGGCTCTTGCGGATGCCCAACTATTCCAAAAATGCTCTAATGCTGATAAGAAATCCGATTTTTTGGAAGCTAACCAAGGTAATTCATCCAAAAAAACGACTTTTTTGGCCTTATGCGAAGATTCCAAGAAGTCAATCAAATTTTGAAATGCCGAAAACCAATTTTTAGGAACTGTTGCAAAGTTTCCACCCTGCCGCAATAATGCCGTGTGAAAATTGAAAATTTGCTGCTTGGCTGTTACGCCAGAAAGCCCTGTCATGTAAAACGCAACTTTATCGTCGAATACCTTCCGAATCATGTACGTTTTACCGACCCGACGACGACCAAAGATGGCCACAAAACGCGCCTCGCTATGCTCATAGGCTTTTGTTAAAATCCTAATTTCTTCTTCTCGACCAATGAATAATTTTTCCATTCTCGGCTTTAACTCGTTTAAAAAGTGAGATAAAGCCCAAAATTACAACATTTCCGGCTTTAAGTGGTATTTTATTTGAGATAAAGCCGAAAATAACACAATTTTCGGCTTTAAGTGGCATTTTATTTGAGATAAAGCCGGAAATAATTATTTTATCCTCTGACAAAATCGGGGCATGAGATTTTTTTTACGCAAACAATGGATTTCAACTAAATTGTCGGGGTGACTGAAAAAGTCGCCCCGACAATTTAGTTGAAATCCATTGTTTGCACTCATAAAATATCATGCCTTGGTTTTGTCATACACTCGAATGCGTTTGCTTATTCCACCCTAAATTCAAACAAAAACCGCTCGCCCGGGGCTATTTTTTTCCCAAACACCGTCATAATCGTCTCTGGGCTGGAATATTCAAATTTGATCACTACTGGTTTCGTTGTTGCTATTCGCTCTATGACCAAGGCAGCGGGTACTACGCCTTTTTGTGCACTTATATTTTTTACGCCCTCCATAGATGCTACTTTCCAGTCGCCCGCAGGGCCGAGCAGGGTAGAATAGATCAAATTGCCCGCTAAAGTATCCAAGGTAGCAATGGGGCGGCGAAAATCGTAGGGGCCCCATTCATCGAGGAGGATAAATTGCCGTCCACGCGGAAAATTGCCGGGTAATGCCGCCACAATGCCACCCACCAAACTATCGGGTTCGTTCAGGTCTGCTACGGGTGTTTCTAAGGGTTGATAGGGGTTTTCGGGTAATTGGCTGTGTGTAAAATTGAGTAATTTATGGGCCAATAAGTCCGGCTGCGCCCAAATAGCAGACCAAACACTCGAATCGGCGTAAATATCGTTCCTCAAAAAACGAAAAGCAGTATTGGGTTGGGACACTTTCAATAATTGCTCAAAATTAAAAAACAGGTTTTCGCCATTGACGGCTATATTATCCGATCTACTAATTTTTAGCGGCGTGCCATTGTTCAAAAAAACATTGCGGTCGATGGTACCATTTTTGCTGCGGGTATCTTTGTTTTTTGGATAGCCCCAATCCTGTGGCTGAGTGGCATTGGCCCAAAATTCGATGCCGTTTAAATTGTCCAAAATCAAGTTTTGCTGGATGGTATTTTCTTGTCCATGCTCAATGGCTACCGCTGTTTTGCACTCTGAAATAAGGTTGCCAGCAATCAATGTTTCGTAACTATAACCGCCCCAAACGCCGTAGGTACATTCGCGGATCATATTGCCCCGAATGGTATTGCGGGAGAAAGTGACCTCCACGCCATTGGTGGCTGCATGGCTAAAATCGTTGCCAAAAATAATGTTATCGTTACAGCCGCCCGCGCCAGTGTCCATGGTGGTTTGGCCTGCCCAAAGGAAAAGTCCATCGCCCGAATGGGTCGCAGAATTGTATGCGATAAGGTTTTTGCTGGATTGCTCGTACAATAAAATACCGGCTGCATCTTGGCCGCGCTGGTAATTACCGTGGGAGTAGCCGCGAATATTCCAATCGAGCCGATTGTGCATAATTTTGTTGTTGCTACAGCGGTACATACCGATACCAAGCCCGGAATTGAATTGGAACGTATTGTTCCATACGGTGGCATTGTTACAGCCCGTCATCAGGAGTGCATTTTGATTGCCTTTTGCTTTGCAGCCTTTTATTTCGGCATCGGGGCTGTTTTTTAGGTAGATACCTGCACCGTACCGCAACCATTCGTCGTGTTCGTTGTGGTGGTAACTCAACCAATCGTCGAGGTTTTCTTTTTTGCGACCCGATAATAACCGTGGCCGATAATTATAGGATACATCGCAGTCGATGAGTTTTAGATCTTGGCAGTTTTCGATGATAATCGCCACTTTATAGCCGCTTACCCGCGCATTTTTGAGGGTAATATCGTTACCACGCACCAAGATAGCAACACCTGCAAATTGATCGGGACGTTCGGGCGTACTGGTACCGATGAGTTGTGCTTTTTGAAAATCCACTTCGATATGGCTGCCTTCAATACGAATAACAGGCGTGCAGCGGGTACCGCCAAGGCTGTCTTTGAATAGATCAGTGGGATTGCCCGGTAGCACGTAATTGTCGGTTTTGATCTTTACGGAGGTTTTGATCACCATATTAGCGGTGAGCGGTATGGCGTTGGTTTGCGCCAATAATAATGAGGTAGTAAATAGGAATAAGGAGAGGATAATAGTGTGTTTAATCATTTTTATCGCGGTTACGCTTCACGTACCCCACCAATAACGCCAAAACAAGTGCTCCTAGTGCAAAATACCAGTAATTAATCCCTTTTTTGCTCATGTCTAACACCGAAGCGTCGCCGGCGGTGACCAATCCAGCCCAATAATAAGGGTGTGCGTATTTTGATTGTGGATGATCTTGTAGCCAAGTCAATTTTGCGTGTTGTAGTGCTCCGTCTTTGGTATCTTGATTTTTGATGCCTAATAGGAAATCGCGTACTAAATTGGACGAAGAAATAACAGGGAATTTCCAGAGGCTCATGGCCGTTGCTGGCACACCCGAAACCGCAAAAGAACGGGCAATGCTATACACGCCTTCACCCACTTGCACAGGGCCATCGCCAGTAAAACAAGCACTCATTACCGCCAAATCGGCACGACAGGGAATACCTTGTAATTCGCTGGCATGCAATATATTGTCACTGTCTTTTCCTGGATTGGAATCGCCAAAGCGCAATCGGGACAAGCCCGGGTGTACATGGTCGGAATTGCCGTGCATACTCAACAGCAGGATTTGCGCTTCTTCCGAAATAGCGCGAAATTGTGCCTCGTTGGCATCAGGGTGGAGGTATGCTTTGCCGTTGAAGAGTTGCGCACAGTAGGTTACATCGGTTGCCGCACTATCGAGCCGATCTGCACTATTGGAATAAGTAGGTGCAAAACCTGCAAATGGCAAACGCGCCTTACCTTTTCGTTTTTCGGTGAGTGTTTTTTGCAAAGCCAACAAGGACGCGGAGAAGGCATAACTGATCGAGTGTTTTTTAACGAGATAAGGTAAATCGGACCAATCGGTGGCCGTCGTGTTTTCGGTCAATAATACCTCAAAAGGTAAGGCGGTTAGCACCAAATCGGGTACAATGACGAGGGCACTGTCCAATTTAGGCATGGTATTACCTTGGCAGATGGATGTTGTATTTCCAATTCCTTCCACGAGTAGTTTTTGACCCAGCATTCGGGCGGTATTGCTGAACACTTGAGGCGTGGTATTGGGGTTGTTATCGCTGATTTGGCGCACCAGATCAATCGTAGTTGCTTGCGTGGTGCTGCTCCATGCCAGTCGGTTCCAAGCCGCATTGCCGAGGTGGTCAAAGGCAAAGACGTATAATTGGTTGGTGTCGATGAGGTAATAATCGAGCATGGTTTGGCCAGGGCGCAGGAGTGCTGCTACATCCTTCATTTGTAGGATATGGTTGTTGCCCATCGTAGCGGCGTAGGCCGGATTGGTACTTGCGATCTGCTCCCTTGTTGCCTTTTGTTGGTTTTTGAGTTGGCGGATTTCCTGCATTAAGGCATTGATTTTGGCCTCATCTTCGGCTTCGGCGAGTTGATTTTCGCAAATGGCTATTTTATTGGACCAATTTTTATCTTCTTCTTGTTCGACAGGTGTGAGTAATGCGAGGGCTTCATTGGCATTAATACCTTTGGTTTGTAGGGTTCCGCGTGCCATTTCGGTAAAAAGGAATGCTTTTTCGGCATAGACACGGTTGCCTGTTTTTTGCCAGGCGTCCCACGCTATGTCCACGGCATCATTAAGGCGGTGTCTGCTTTTTTGCAAGGCGAGCAGCATGGAGGTCTCGAAGGTATGGGTGGCTCGGAGTTGGTTTTCGATAACGGGAATTAGCAGGTAGGCGGCTATGGATTGGTCGTATTGCCCCATAGCGGCCCAGCAGCGGGCTTTGCCTTCGAGTATATCGGCTAGGATTTTGTCGGCGGG
>JBEAVK010000117.1:0-4885 GCA_041160955.1 Bacteroidota bacterium | reverse complement strand
GCCAAATTTTCGTTAAATTTTTCGCCGAAAATACCCCATTTCGACTGCAAAATTTGCCTTGATTTGACAAAAATTTCCTCATTTCAGCATTACGACTCTAATTCTATATAATGTCTAATGTTTTTATAAAAAATTAAATATGCTTTTATATTTCAAAAAACATACCAACTTATTAATACTGTTTGCTTTACATCTGTTGTGATGCTTTAGTAAATTAATCTAATCACATTTTTAGCCGATAAAGTATGAAATCTTACGTGCTTACCAATCTTTTATTTTTGCTCTGTTGGAGCAGTCTATTGGGCCAAAAAAATGAAGAGGCCGCCATTCAACAACTTTTGGAAAATGAAACAGAAGCGTTTACCAAAATGTCACTCGCTGATGTCGTAAAAACCTACTGGATAATGGACGACAAAACGCTGCTGAATGTGACCATGCCTGATGGAAATCACATACAGGAGAAACTGAGCGATCTTTTAGAGGATACTCAAGTCCCGCCGGAAGGACACGCAAAGGTTCAAAAAATGGATTTCAAGTTTTCTATTTTTGAGCAGGTAGCTTTGGTCTCTTTCAAACAAACCGTTACGACCGAGGAAGGCGATAAAGTAAATTCGCATGAAATCCGTTTTCTAGAAAAAGTAAACGGTGTTTGGAAAATACATGTATCATCGGTGCATCAATATATGCCAAAAGGGGATGAATAGTAAACACTTGTTCGTTTTTCATGTTTCCTAAGGAATGATAAAACAATAACTTATCACTTTTGGCTGATTCCTTTTCGCTCATACTACCTATCTTTTCGTTTAAATAGCCCCACTATTCGCACTAAAAGATACTTGTCTGAGCAAAAATTAATCTACCCAAAAATGATAAGTTATTGTTTTATCATTCCTAGCAAGTTACTATGCTCATTGTATCCCGCTTTTTAGCAATTATGTCTATTGTTACCTTTAAAGGTGCCTTTTTAGGCGCACAACCTTATGAACTGCAACCTGTATCTGGTCCGGGCGGATCTGAGTATGTGCATCAAAAAGTACAATTTTGGGACAAAGCCACCAAAGCCGATGGTTTTTGGCTCTTTGAACCATCCGATCCTATGCCCGATTCTGCCGAAGTGATTGTATTTATGCACGGCTATGGTGCTTATAATCCCATGGCCTATGGTAAATGGATCAAACATTTGGTGGCTAAGGGCAATATCGTTATTTATCCGCGCTACCAATATAACCTGCTTTTCCCACGCCCCAATGCTTTCCCTCCTAATGCAGCAAAAGGCATTAAAGATGCATTAAAATTGCTCCAAACACCCGGACATGTACAGCCCAAAACGGAAAAAATCATTTATCTTGGGCATTCTTATGGCGGTGTGATCAATGCTAACTTAGGTGTTAACTGGAAGAAATATGGTATTCCAGAACCCGCAGCCATGCTCCTTGCAGAACCCGGGAGCGGCCCCTTCAAAGGCGCACGTTTGGATGATTATAGCGGCTTACCAAAAGACATGAACCTTTTGGTGATTGTAGGCGAGGACGACTATGTGGTGGGTGCCGAATTTGGTTCTATCGTGTTCAATACCGCTATAAATACCCCCAAACGCAATTTTGTGATCCAACGCCGCGATACCACCAGCCAGCATGGGGTATGGGCATCACATTCGGAGCCTTATTGCTACGATCTCGACTTTGATATCGGGGTACGCAATTTCACTGCACTGCGGGTGCTAGGTACTTCCCGTGTCAATTTTGTCGATTTTTACTGCTATTGGAAACTGGGAGATGCCTTAATTGATTTTACCCGTACAGGGCAAAATGAACATATCGCATTTGGTAATACTGCCGCCCAGCGCTTTATGGGTTTGCACCCCGACGGGCGACCAGTACGACCACTGGATGTTATTTTGCCCGATGTGCAAATCAAATTGGTATCGCGCCGTCAAAATAGTTCCACCACCCTTGATCGCTAATTTCAAGCATATACACGTTATGGGTGCACCCGGTGCTGGCACTACAACACTCGCCAAGACCATTGCTGCACAATTAAAATATGCACATTTTGATGCCGATGATTACCACTGGTTTACTTCCGATCCAGAGCCTTACCGCCGCCGCCGCAACCGAGCGCACCGCTGTCAATTACTTGCAGCAGACCTATCGGAACATGAAAAATGGATACTGAGTGGTTCTTTGTGCGATTGGGGCGATGAGTTTGCCTCAAAATTCGATGTAGTGCTGTTCTGTACGGCGCCTACTGATGTGCGCCTCGCACGGATACACGCCCGCGAAACCGCACGTTACGCCGCAGGAAGACTCGAACCCGATGGGGACTTACACACTGTTTTTTTAAAATTTTTGGATTGGGCTTCGGAATATGAAACCATGCCAGAGCGACCACGTTCCTTGGTTTATGAGCGCGATTGGGTGACTCAACATTGCCATTGTCCAGTCATTTGGGTGGATATGGAAGGGGGTATAGACGAGGCATTGGCACATATTCACAAAGTGCTATACTAAAAAAAAGCCCCGAAGCATTTACTCCGGGGCAGCATCCGTGTTTAGAAACGTTTACGGATGGTTTTTAAGGTGGCTGCTAAAGAGAGCCTATAAAACGTACAAATGCTGCCTACCTGTTTTTACATTAAATACTATTGCTTTATATTTTAACTACAATCTTCGACAATCGTGGCCCTTTTTTGCTGGTCACCACGAGGAGATACACCCCGTTTGGGCAAGCAGCCATCTCTATTTTTGCCATTTCAGCACTCCCAAATGATTGATGGGATATAACACGGCCATACATGTCCAATACAGATAATTCCCAAGGTTGATCAGTGTGGTATTGGACAGTTAATTTGTCCTGTGCAGGAATGGGATATATGGATAATTGATGCTCAAGTTGGGGTATGTTTTGGGTAAAATTAGTGCTGTCGCATAACGGAGGACTGGTCGTAATGAGTTCTGAAAAGAAATTAGCCAAATTACCCTCTCGCAACGCGGTGTTGTCATAAGCATGGCAAGGAGCGTTGATTTGATCGGCACAACTACCTTGACCAAATAGAAAATTATAAGGGAAATTGATACTCGTAAATTCATCGTGGATATTATACCCATAATTATGCGCTGTATTCCATTTACTAATGATTCTACTGCCATAGACTTTTGGAGTATGGGCAATGCCATAGCAATTATAACCATTGGTAAAACACCAAGATAAACCTTGATAAACAACGCCACTATCAATAGGAACCACCAGATCGCAAGGTTGATGGAACGAAAAAATGGCTGGTTTCGGTTGGTTGGCTTTATGGTATTTTAGTAGATCATTGGTGACCGCGCCATACATATTACCCACTGCTTTGATGGTATAACGGATTGTAGTAGGTGCTATATTTCCTTCGATACCACCTAAATCTGGCCGCGGAATACTATTATTGGGAAATGTCTTATTGAGGTTATAGATACAGGATGCAGTATTGGGGCTTGACTTGGGAGCATCGGCAATTTGGTAGGTTTGCGGCATCCGTTCGAGGGTAGTATCCAGCAGTGCAATACCTAATGCGACAAAAGCACCGGCACTTTCGCCTGCCACAAAGATATTACTGGTGTCGATCCCCAACTGAGCGTACCTGTTCACCAGATACCGCACTGCGCCTTTACCATCCTGTATGCCCCGGTACAAAGCCCTATGCCACTCGGCACTATCGGAGGCGAACACGCAACTATAATTGGGGTAATTGCAGTTCCAGGCATTATCATCCGAAACAAACCCCAACCGATAATTGATACTCGCCGTAACATAGCCTCTTTTGGCAAATTGCTGACAAAGATTGGTGATACTTGGGTCTTCTTTACTGCCCGCCAAAAACGCCCCTCCGTGTATCCAAACCAATAAAGGGCGTTGTAGCGCAGGTGTTGGGTTGTCGCAAACAGGGGTATAAATATTCATTTTTAGCGTATCAACGCCGTTATTGAAATTGATGGCTGTACCGTAAGTGACATTGAGTGTGCTGGTATAATCATACTGCTTGTCGATCCATTGCTGTGCTTGGGCAGTAATAGTGTATAAAAGAGCGATAAAAATGAGTCTGAATTTCATTATTTGTGCATTGTTTAAAAGGTACCTCACCCGCACAAAATTAGTCAAAAAAACGAACTTACGCCTAATATGGCCGTAAAATCGTCTTTTTCCCTACGGGAAATTCCTACTTTAATTTATCCGGTAACATGGTCTGTATAGAAGTTGTACTTAAGAGCGTTAAGACAAATAAAACACAAAATATTCATTATCAATTACTTATAAAAAAGGCAAACATGCTTTAAGGTTAGAATGCCGTTTAATTACGCCACAAAGTGTTATTGTGGGCGCTGGGAAAGAGGTGGACATTTGCAGTACGATTATGATACAATATCAGTCGAAGAACAGGATACTTGTATTTCGTATAATTTTTTCATCATCAATAAATTTTTTAACAAATGGCAAAATCACTTTTTTTAGCACACATTGCATTTATCCTCATCTTACTTATTGGTTGTAACAAAAGTAATAACCTAGTAGAACAAGAGACAATCAAACCAGAAAACGTAGCAAGTGAATCTGTAGCATCACGAGGGCTATCAGGAGGTAACGAAGGAATTGGTCCATGTACTGTATTGGACAAATGCGTTCAACTCATTTCCCAAGATCAAACGGTTTCATCAGGATGGAGCCTGAGTGTTACCGCACAGAAGAATTCTCTTATGAAACCAGCATGTCCTGAAACTGAAATCCACTGCTACAGAGGATCTTTAGGAGGTCCTACTTGCGACAATCTTGACCTTGGATCTGCTAAGTTTAGGGTATTACCAGACTGTACGTATCGCTTTTACTATACAGGGCCAGTACCACGTAC
>JBEAVK010000108.1:0-13946 GCA_041160955.1 Bacteroidota bacterium | reverse complement strand
TCAACTGACTGGCTTTATTTTCCAAATAGTTGATACACGTATCTATCTCTGCAGGTGCAAGATGCTGAACAATATCGGTATCGCCATACAACAGATAATGCGCCACGGAATTAATAGGATGCAACTTATAACTCTTGTGTATCGAATGATCTATGATACCGGCCAATACCTCCAATTGTTTTTTAGGATTAGGTACATCATCTAAGGCATCAAGCGCGTCATCCAAAGGCTTGCCAAATTCAAAATGGACGCGCCCTTTTGCTCCGGTTAAACCCAATAGCATGTGTTGTACGTCTTCTTCAAAACCCTTTTTATAAGATGGATCTGCTCGTTTATTCAAAAATTCTTGTGCTTTGAGTAGATCGCAGGGATCGTATTCGTAAGAAATGGCCACAGGTACAATTTGGAGGGCTTTAAAATGCGCTTTAAGGTCACCGGCGTGGTCGAGGCTGAGCATTTTTACCAATCCTACTTGTGTCAGGTCGTTGCCGTCTTTGGCCCGGCCTTCGCGTTGGGCGATCCAAATAGAATCGATCTTTTCTGTAATTTGGGTGCGGATATGCTGCGCCAATAGCACTGAATACCTGTATAAGTCTATTGGACTGCCACTCCTGCGGACGACAAAACTTTTATTTAATCGGAAAATGAGTTCCGAAATACGGTGACGCATTAAATTGTCACCAATAGCAATTTGGCTGGTTTGAAAACCATGCTCAAAAAGCGTATTATTCAAATAAGCCGAATCCAGTACAATATCGCGGTGGTTCGAGATAAACAGGTATTGCTTTTGGGCCGACAAATCGGCTAATCCATTGGAAGTAAGTACCGTAATACTTTGCTGTTCAATGTGTTTTAGGATCGGGTGTATAATTTTGGATTGAAAATCAAATATCGAATTGGCCCGGTCTTTTTCGGCCATTATCACATCGAATAATGCCGGAGGCAGGGTGGCTTTTGCTGCCGCCAAGAAATGAGGATATCCAAATAATTCCGTTAAATAAGGTTTTACTAAGGTATCAGAAATTCTTTCAGGACGGGCTTCAGGTGCTAGTTCAGTCATGTTGTAGTATTGGGAAGGTGTTTTTGTGATTTGGCTCAAGTACTTCAATTATTCCAAATCTGTAGCCATATAAGCCTCGATTAATTTCATTTCGCCTGCTTTGCCGGGATAAAAATTACCGTGTTCCATACCCATTACGCCAGTGTAGCCTTTGGCTGCAATGTGTTTGAATAGGTTTTTGTAATTGATTTCGCCTGTTGTGGGTTCGTTGCGTCCGGGATTGTCTCCTATTTGGAAATAAGCAATTTCGTCCCAACACAGGTCAATATTGCTGATCAATTGACCCTCGTTGCGCTGCATGTGGTAAATATCGTACAAAATTTTGCAAGAAGGGCTATTCACTGCTTTACAAATCATATAAGTTTGATCCGAATGCCGCAAAAACAAATCAGGCGTATCGCTCAATGGTTCCATGACCATCACAAGTCCATGTGGTTCAAAAATATCGCAAGCACGGCGCATAGATTCGATAACGTTGGCGGTTTGGATACCCATTGGGAGCGAACGATCAAAATTGCCGGGTACCACGGTCATAAATTTGGCGTTGCAGCGTTTGGCCACGTTAACGGCCTCTTTGCAGGCCGTTAAAAACTTTTCGCGCCATTTTTTATCGCCGGAGGTAAGGGTGGTATTGGGTGGCCAACCATCAAATCCTACGACAAAAACACCCATTGAAATACCCAATTTGGCCATTAAATTACCCATTTTTTCTTGGTCTTGCACCGACCGACCCATCATGCCATTATCTTCCCAACCCGTAAATCCGTGGTCGGCTGCAAATTGAATTTGCCCAAATATATCACCCCCATTAGCCGCAAACATGCCATCGTGTGGCCCGTATTTCATCTTGAATTTAGGGGCAGTTGTTGCTGTGTTTGCCGATAAAGCGGCGGGAACAGTAAGTGCCGCAGAAGCAGCAAGGGTATTTTGTATAAAATGGCGACGTTGCATGGTGGTGTGTCTATATTTATAACCTGTTTATTTTCAACAAATTTATTGTGCTAAAACTAAGTGTATATAAAGGCAATATCAAGTTTTTTGCTGTGAAGCCTACTGTGCTCCAACCAACCCTTTTTCAATCATCCACCTAGCCGTTTTTAAATGAGAACAAGAGAAATGCTTCATGCTATCGGCCACCCAAGGGAATTTATCGATCAAATCTACAGGATGAGGGCTTTTATGCTCATACAATGATTCACGCCCCGATTTACGCGCAACATACAAATAGCGCTCATCAATAGCGCAAAGGCGATAGTCCTGCGAAAAGAATGCATAAGGGCGTTTTTCTCTAAATAGGTCATATCCCATGGTGTTTTGTGTATAATCTTCGCGCAAAAGCCCCATTACTGTCGGGAAAATATCCGTTTGAGAGGCTAATCCGTGCCGTACTTCTGGTTTGGTAAAAATGCCGGGTGCGTGGATAATCAACGGGATATGGTTGTACGACAAAGGCACGTCGTTCACATAACTAGAGAGGTTTACACCGTGGTCGGCAACAAAAACAAAGATGGTATTTTTGTACCAATCCTTGGTGGCGCAAGAGTCTAAAAAGGACGTAATCGCCCAATCGGAATACTCATAAGTAATTTTGATCGGGTCGGTATTTTTCGGTTTAAAAGTACTATTTGCAGGCAATGTATATGGCGGATGTGGTGTAATGGTAAGCAAAGTAGCGAAGAAGGGATGATCCGTATCGCTGGTGGACATACTATCCAATTCATACACGGCACGTTGCATGAGCGCTTCGTCACCTACACCCCAAGCATTGGCAATATCTTCTTTGGCATACGAATTTTGGTCGGTAATGCCGTCAAAGCCATTTTTTTCTAAGAATATATCCAGATTATCAAAGGTTTTAGGGTGGGTACAATAGAACCGCGTACGGTAACCAGCATTTTTGAGGGTCACGGGCAGTCCTGTGAATGTGGTTTGTTCCGATACGCCATTGAGCATTGGGTGTTGCATCATCATCGTAGGCATACTGTAGAGGCTGCTGTAAATACCACAATTCGTATGGATGCCAGAGGAGTAGCATTGGTCAAAGAAGACGCTATTACGCGCTATACGATCTAAGCCAGGCGTAAGGTTGTCGGGACTACCATAAATGCCCATTCTATCGGCACTCATACTTTCCATGAGTACCACAACAACGTTCATTTTACGTGGTGCTTCTTTGTATTGGTGTTGTCGAAGTAGAGGAGAAAGTAAGGTATCGTTGTCGGTTTGAACTGGAATACCCAGTGCTTTTTGAACATTTTGGCGCGCCTCTTTATTGTTGACGACATTGATGTCGAACTCAAAATACGAATCAAACCAAGTGTGTACAGGATTGAGTGTCAATTGATTAATAAATCCATCATTACTAAAAGTTGCTGGTTTCATATCGGGGCGTTTGGGTGTGCCGCCGCCCCATAATCCAAAACTGAGTACAAGCGAAGCCGCCAGGGTGGATACCCATTTTTGCTGCATGGATGCAACATTTTCTAGTTTCCAGGCATTGTTCCAAAGGCGCATGACTAACCTGCCAATGCCCCATAGACCACCAACAAACAAGAAAAGAACTGGATAATATTTAGGTTCTTTAAATAAAAATTCACCTATTTGCGCCAAGTTTTTCAAGTGAATGGTGGCGATGTTCAAACGAGAATTATAATATTTGAAATAGGGTACATCTGCTGCACAAATGACCAAGGAGAGCAAGAGAATTGTACCGCAGTAAATGCGAACATATTTGTTCAGTCGGACAGTTTCTACTTTTTTAAAATAGGAATAAGTCAATGCTAAATAGGGAATAAGCATGGCATAACTCGCTACAGTGACATCAAACCAAAGACCAATTTTAAAGGCTTGGCGTATGGTCATGGAGCGTTCCATATCAAAAAAGTAAGCAGGCTTATTGAAAATAAGCATTACATAACGAAAAATGGAATAAATGGCTAAGAGTATCAGGTGTACTGATATCAAGAATCTTAGGTGAGAGGGAATCCAACGGCGATATGCGCTCATAATGTTAATACGACTAAATTTTACAGAAACTTAACGAAATAAAATAGGGTTTTGCTCCCTCATTTCACTATCTTGCAAAATTAGGCGCAAAAGTACGTAGAAAGTGGCGAATTAAAGTGAATATTTTCTGCATCACTTTAATTTACAGGTTCCTTCTGTCTGAAGGTTTTATCAATTCCCAAGCGGTGCTAAATCTATTGCCCCATTTTTCCATATCCACTACGATTGTTTTGCGCTCTGTAATCGGTAAAACACCATGTTTTTGCTGTAAAATCTGATAGTGCTTCAAGCAAACCAAGGTAATGGCCGATATATAATGCACCACGCTCAATGCCGTTTCAATGCGGTACGAAGGCGCATCTATGCGGCGAAAAGCGCGTATGGTGGCACTTATCTGTTGCTTGAATTGGAGCGTCATTTGGTCAATTTTACCTATTTGACACAATGCCGTAGCCAAAGTAATTGTTTTGGATTGATGATCGAACCAAAGGTCAAAAATATCATCACAATACTGGATCAAATGCCCAAATTCCAGCAATGCTTCACGCTCGGCAGGGGAGGGGAGGGGCTCGTGCACCATTCTGAACATCAAAACAGAATAACCGCCTTTTTCTCGGGTTATCTTATCTATTTCCGCCAAATCAATGGCATTATCGGTCTGTTGTCGGCCTGCTGTTTCCACATTAAAAACCTGGTGCATCACCGATTTGAATGCCGCTAAATGCTCATTCGGCAGTTCTTCATAAATATTATGCAAAAAATGCAAGGCTAAACGACGGTGGTCATCTGCAGCCAAACCATATTCCTCGGGATTGTCGCGCCAAAGGATGCCAGTATCGTCGCGGTCGCGAAAGGAGTCCACTAAGTCGTCAAAAAAATAGGCTAAAGCCGCCAAATTGGTCAAACGATGTTTTTCGGCATCCGTTCTTGTAGTACCTCTTAATGTACAAAAAATAATACTCAAAAACGTGCCGCCATAAAAATAGTGTTGTAACCTTCGCCGCTCCTGCGACGTAAGTAATTCATTGTGTGGTAATTGTAAATCGGCTAATGCGCGATTGTTAAAATACAAATGCGCTCGGGCAAATGCCCCTAAGAGCCAAATCGTAGCCCGTACCATATAAAACCAATGTACCAACCAACGCATTAGGTAATCTTATCGCCTCCGGGCAATATTTTAATAAATTTTACGACCATTAAACATGTTACACTTACCATACCAATGATAATTGGAATCGTTTTCGACGGGTATGAACAACCAAACCAATAGCCACATTGCGACCACCAGTCCATTACAAGCACATGTGTTAGATAAATGCCAAAACTAGCGTTCGAAAATTCCTTTTCAATTTCCAGCAAAGGTCGGCTATTCCATGATAATTTTGCCAACATAAACCAACCAATAATACATGCACCTACATTGGGGGTTAGGTAATCGTAAAAATACTTGTGGAATTTACCATTGTTGAGGGTTGTACTTGCCCAATAAGTACCAAAAACGGTTACGCAACTACCTACGACGATCAAAGCCACCGAAAGCCACCAAAGTTGGCGGCGTGTCATCGGCCAGGGATTCAAATAGGGTGTTGCGGGTTCTCCTGGCAGCGGTTTCTGCATCAAATAAGCACCAAGAATAAAATAGCCAACATTATTGGAAAAAGTTTCCCAATACATTCCAATACTCAATCCCCAAAAAGTATAAAGAATTTTATAGCCCCACGCTGAACCAGCGCAGAGCGCAAAAATGTACCAGTAATCCTTGTCGCGCGCCGTACGCACCCACGGACGGATCAATGGATACACCAAATAAAGCCCAACAATCAAATAAATAAACCAAAGGTGGTAATGCACCGGGCCTTCCACGATTCGGATCAGCGCATCTTTAAATGTTGCAGGTTCGTTTTTAGCCAAAAAACCATAAAATAAATACACACACATCCAGAATAGTCCTGGAATAGCCACCCTTGAGAGGCGCTTGCGTAGGAATAAACCCGTTGGGTAGTCTTTGGTCAACAACAAAGCCCCGCTCAGCAATACAAAAATAGGTACCGACGCTCGCGAAACACCATCCCACCAATTACAAATCCACCAATCCCAGGTATTCATATCCGGTAACTGCTCGGCCAATGGCCCGGAAACGTGGATCGCTATGACCATCACAGTGGCCATATTTCGGAGGCGATCGGCCCATGCAAACGAGGGCGGAGAGGCTAAATTACTCATGTTGAAAAAAAAATGTAGTGTGTACGACAATCATTGCCGCTGCAAAGATGGCAATCGTTTTGATTTTTATACCTTTGCAGCGAAATTATGGAAAAAGTTAAATGTTTAATTATCGGTTCCGGCCCAGCCGGATACTCCGCTGCCATCTACGCAGCCCGCGCCGGATTAAACCCAGTCATGTACACTGGGCCACAACCTGGAGGCCAATTAATGATCACCAATGACGTGGAAAACTACCCTGGTTATCCCGATGGCCGACAAGGCCCGGAGATGATGGAAGATTTCAAAAAACAAGCCTTGCGTTTCGATACAGATATACGTAACGAAATGATTGTCAAGGTGGACTTTACCGGACCAGTACATAAAGTATGGTCGGATAGTGGTCATGAAATACATACCCCAGCAGTGATTATTGCCACTGGAGCAAGCGCCAAATGGCTCGATATTCCAGGGGAATTGCGTTTGCAAAACCGTGGTGTTTCTGCCTGCGCAGTGTGCGATGGTTTCTTCTTCCGAAAGCAAGAAGTGGCTATTGTAGGTGCTGGTGATACCGCCGCAGAAGAAAGTACTTACCTCGCAAAAATTTGTTCAAAAGTTCATCTTTTAGTACGACGTGATGAAATGCGCGCCTCTAAAATTATGCAAGAGCGCGTTTTGAACACGCCGAACCTCATCGTGCATTGGAATACGGAAGCAGAAGAAGTGCTCGGTGACCAAGGCGTGGAGGCTGTTCGAATCGTGAACAACAAAACAGGTGAAAAGTCGGAATTGGCCGTAACTGGTTTCTTTGTGGCTATCGGTCACAAACCGAATACCGACATCTTTAAAGATTGGCTCAAAACCGATGATAGCGGTTATATTATCGCTCATCCGGGACGTACCCATACTGGTATCGAAGGCGTATTCGCTTGTGGTGATGCTCAAGACAAAATTTATCGACAGGCCGTAACTGCAGCCGGTACGGGTTGTATGGCGGCATTGGACGCAGAGCGTTACCTCAGCGAAACCGGTCAATAATGTAAGCGTGGACTGATGTGTTCCAACGCAAGGACACATCAGTCCACTCCAAAATGCGATCAATAGACTTGTTGCGGGGAGCAGCCTTCCACAGCAAGAAGTCTAATATTATAAACTTATTAACTAAAAATAAATATGGGAAAATTTCGACCCGGCGTACTTCATGGAAATGAAGTGACAGAGTTGTTCAATTACGCTAATGAACATAATTTTGCATTGCCAGCAGTGAATGTCATTGGCACCAATACAGTAAATGCGGTAATCGAAACCGCTGCTGCTGTTAACAGCCCTGTCATTATCCAGTTTTCTAATGGTGGTTCCGTTTTCTTTGCAGGTAAAGGCTTGTCTAACGACGGCCAAAAAGCCGCCATTGCTGGTGGTATATCTGGCGCACAGCACGTACATGCTATGGCCGAGGCTTATGGCGTGCCTGTTATTTTGCATACCGACCACTGCGCGCTCAACCTTTTACCTTGGGTAGATGGTCTTTTGGACGCAGGTGAGCGTTTTTACGAAAAAAATGGCTATCCGTTGTACAGCAGCCACATGCTCGATCTTTCGGAAGAGCCATTGCACGAGAATATAGAAATATGCGCAAAATACTTCGAGCGCATGACCAAAATGGGTATGACCCTCGAAATCGAGTTGGGCGTAACTGGCGGTGAAGAAGATGGCGTAGATAATTCTGATGTAGATTCTTCAAAATTATATACTCAGCCTTCTGAAGTGGCGTATTCTTACGAAATTTTGCGTAAAATATCGCCCAATTTTACCATTGCCGCTGCTTTTGGTAATGTACACGGTGTGTATAAGCCAGGCAATGTTAAATTGCAACCCATTATCCTCAAAAACTCGCAAGAGTATATTCGGGAAAAGTATGGTTTAGAAGGTAAAACACCAGTGAATTTTGTGTTCCACGGTGGTTCAGGCTCTTCGCAGCAAGAAATCCGCGAGGCCATTGAATACGGTGCGATCAAAATGAATATTGATACGGATATGCAATGGGCATATTGGGAAGGTATTCGTAATTTTTATGAGTCTAAAAAAGGTTATCTTCAAAGCCAAATTGGTAACCCAGATGGTGATGATAAGCCAAACAAGAAGTTCTATGATCCACGCGTTTGGTTACGCGAAGGTGAAAAAACTTTTGTAACGCGTTTGAAGCAAGCATTTGATGATTTGAATTGCTTGGGTAAAAACGCCTAGGAATATAATAAAAATTTGCTAAAAGGAGTAATTGAGCAGTTTGGGTACTGTTCAATTACTCTTTTTTTTTGGGGGTGTGTGGGAATATTAGTGCTTATATCAAATTAGTTTCGTATGTACTCGCCCACAATTGTCCGAACCCGTACAAAATACGTTCATCATCGGACGTTTTTAATGGTAAAAAAATTTACAATAAACTGATTATCATTGTTTTATAAAACTGGCACAGCAATTGGCACAATGATCGTATTAATATTCAGTGGTGGATGTTTATGATGTCGATTACGTTTTTGAAAGGGCAGTTTTTAAAGCGCATAAAGTCTGCGTTAGAAAACCCAGTAAAATGACTCTGATTGTAGTGATGAAATATCGACTTTTCATAGAATGTCAAACAAAACACCATTGATTTAAATAAAAAATATGATTTTTAGTTACTTCATTCTTGCATGGCGGAACCTAACGGCGAATAAAACCGTCTCGTGTATCAATATTTTCGGCCTTTCTATCGCCGTGGCTTGTTGCGTTACGGTGTTTCTTTTTCTTAGCAACTACTGGACACTCGACAGTTTCCACACGAATAGCGATCGCATTTTTATCGTAGAATATAAAACAGAGGTGGATGGTCAAACCCAAATTTGGGGCGATGCACCCGCCCCAATGTCGCATGCTTTGTCGCAAGATTTTCCACAGGTAGAGCGCACTGTGCGGGTAAGCCGCGAAGGGGTTATTGTATCCAGTGGTGAACATACCTTTAATGAATTGGTGACCTATACGGACACTGGTTTTTTCCAAATGTTCACTTTCCCGTTGACACTTGGTAACCCTGTGGCACTTAAAGACCCATCAGCCATTATTTTGAGTGCCGAAATCGCAGAAAAGTATTTCCATGGCGAAATGCCACTTGGACGATCCATCAGGTTAATTACGAGTAATCAAGAGAAAAAAATATTCACAGTACAGGGAGTGGCCGCGCCATTTCCAGACAATGCTAGTCTGCGATTTGACTTTTTGGTGGGTTATAGCCCTGCCATGTCGATCAAGGCTACCGAAGATTGGACGAAGCGCGGTGATGGTATTTTTGTCCAACTTCGTCAGCCCACAGATGCGGCGTTACTCACGGATCAAATGAGTAGATACCTGCCGCTTTTCAATAGCCATAACCAAGCAACACCTGCAACTGCCTTTGTTTTAGATAATTTGAAAAATCCAATATCCAAGGCTTATGATATTAACCAACGTCCGGCGGAGGCTGCTCATCCTCTTTTGGCCGCTATGATGGCTGCTATCGCCTTGTTGTTGCTGTTGCTTTCCTGTTTCAATTATGTCAATATTTCGTTGGGTGCAGCCACTCGGCGGCTAAAAGAAATTGGTATTCGTAAAGTAATGGGCGGTCAGCGGCGGCAACTCATCGGGCAATTTATGGCTGAAAATTTGCTGCTATGTACGCTGTCATTGGTATTGGGTTTGGCGTTTTGTCAAACCATTTTTGCACCCATGATGAACGGCCTCATTGTAAATATACACCTCAGTATTTCGTTTTCTAAAAATCCCGATTTATGGCTCTTTTTAATTGGTTTGTTGGGGCTTACAGCACTGGCATCAGGGGCGTATCCGGCATTTTATATCTCAGCATTCCGCCCAACTGCCATTTTTTCTGGCAAACAAAAATTTGGTCATAAAAGTACTTTTCGACGCGTATTGCTATCCACTCAATTTGGGCTGGCATTTGTAGCAATTATGCTCAGTGTGGTACTGCTGGCAGCCGGAAAACATTGGTCCAAGATGGCTTGGGGGTACGATCCTAGCCAAACATGGGTAGTACAACTCACCGATAGCACACAATACGGGCTACTTAAAAACGAACTTTTGAAGCAGCCAAATGTACAAAGTATATCAGGTGCAAGTTTACACGTAGGACTTGGTTCGGATCGTGAAGAAATAAAAGTAGGCGAGGTCACTACACCTGTTCGCCGCTATAATGTGGGTGCTAGTTACGCCAATACCCTTGGGCTGCAGCTGCAAGCAGGGCGATTTTTTGAGGAGCATCGCACTGTAGAGGACGAGCAGTCGGTCGTCGTGAATGAAACTTTTGTGAAAAAACAAGGCTGGGACAATGCTATCGGGCAGCAAATTCGAGTAGGTGAAAAGCAATACAGGATTACTGGCGTACTCAAAGATTTTAAAATGTTGGGTACAGGAGCGATAAACCCGGCTATGTTTTTCTGCGAAAAAGAAAAAGATTTTAGTTTTTTGGTCGTGCGTTATGCTGCAGGAAGCGGCCAACAGGTAGCCGATCAAACGATACAAGATTACCTGCAATTGTTTAATAGTGCGCCTATCAGTCATTTTTTTCAGCAGGAAGTGTTTGACGGTTTCAATCGTACTTTTTGGAGTGTCGCCAAAAGTTTCGGCTACATTGCTGGCCTGGCTTTGCTCATTGCTTGCCTTGGTTTGTATGGTTTAGCGACACAGCAATATGCTAGGCGGATGAAAGAAGTGAGTGTTCGAAAGTTACTTGGTGCATCGGTCGGGCAGATTGTACTGCTGGTCAATCGCGAGTTTGTGTTCATGCTTTTGTTGGCTGGGGGCATTTCTACGGCATTGTGTTACTTTGTGTTTCAATTGGTTTTAAATCAATTAGATCAGTTTGTTGGCACTTATCGTCCGGGTATTTTACCTTTTTTGTTGGCCAATTTGCTGGTATTTGTCACTGCCGCGCTGGCGATTGGACAGCACTCTTGGCGACTAGCAAAAGTGCAGTTGGGTGAGGTGTTGAAGAATAGTGAATAAGGGCATTATTGGGCATTAAAAATTCGTATTAGTGCTAAAATATACTGTAAAAAATATTAAAAAAAATATAACGCTATGTTCCAAAATTATATAAAGGTTGCACTCAGAAACCTCTCCAGAAATAAACTGCACTCCCTGCTTAATATTACGGGTCTGACTTTTGGTTTAACCTGTTTTTTGATCTTGGGTTTGTATGTTTTTGATGAGGTGACCTACGACCATCACCATACCAATGCTGATCGAATATGCCGAGTCATTAAGCACAGAAAATCACCTGACGAAGAGGTGAAAGTTGCAGGTGCAAGTTATAAACTGGCCGAGGAGTCAAAAAAAAGTATCGGAGAAATTGAAAATACGGCTCGAATTACACAAGGCGGGAGAGATATGCTTGAAAATACGGCGGCTCAAAAGGGCGTGAATGAGGTCATTACAGCCGCTAATAACGGATTAATGGAGATATTCGATTTTGAAGCCGTTGATGGTGACCCCAAAACTGCTTTAACGGCACCCAATTCTATCGTTATTGTGGAAGATTTGGCTATGCAACTTTTTGGACAGACACAAGTAGCCGGAAAAACGCTCAAATGGAAAGGCTACGACCAGTTATTTACCATTACTGCGGTGATTAAAAATCATCCTCCAAATTCAAGTTTTGATTTTAATTCTGTTTATTCCGAAAGCACTTATTACGCAGATTCGAGTTATGTAAATGATGCGAATAGCGATTGGGGATCCAGTGAATATTCCGTTTATGTCCTACTGCGAAAAGAGGCTGATCTTGCCGCAGTATCACAAAAACTAGGACAACTCGTCTATGCCAATTACCAACCCCAACCAGGTATATCGCTTGCGTACAGCCTTCAACCCCTTGAGCAAGTACATCTATTCTCCGAAAGCATCATGGATGGTAATAGAAATTTCAACAGAATGGGCGGCGGGGCAGATTACCTGTTGTACGTAAAAATATTTGCCTTGGTTGCGCTTTTTGTATTGATGATTGCTTGTATCAATTACATGAACCTTACGACCGCTAAAGCCTCAAACCGCTGCAAAGAAATTGGTATAAAAAAAGTAGTGGGTGCATATCAAGGGCAGTTGATTGCGCAGTTTTTAGTGGAATCTATCATAGTGACGCTATTTTCTTTCGTTTTGGCTGTAGTAATGGTCAATATTGTGCTCCCATTTTTTAATGACTTTACTAATAAACAACTCTCACTTGGGCTTTCGACCGATTATCGGATTTGGCTTGCTTCCTTTGGTGTTGCGTTGCTAACGGGTGTTTTATCAGGTTCTTACCCTGCGTTGATACTTTCTCGTTTTAGCCCAAATACGTTGTTGAAAAACTTGAAAATTCAAAATAAATCAGATTTTACCTTGCGAAAAGGTTTGGTTGTTTTCCAGTTTTCAGTCTCTACATTTATGATTATCGCAACCATCGTTATGTTTTTGCAAGTTCGGTTTGTCAACAACAAGGATTTAGGGTTCAATAAAGATCTTTTAGTCGTCGTCGATATTAATAGTGGAAAAATAAGAAGGGCCGCATCCACCATTATTTCAGAGTTTGAAAAATTACCAAATGTGAAAAATGTATCGACTACTTCAAGGGTGCCTGGTGAGTGGAAAAATATTCCAAGTGTCAGGATAAAGCAAATGGGTTACCCCGATGAGCAAAAGGTTTCCTACCTATTAGGAGTCGATGAACATTTTACCACTACCTTTGAAGTGGAGGTATTAAAAGGGAAAAAATTCGGTGGATTGGGCGATACATCATCTGTTTTATTAAATGAAACTGCCGCTAAACTGCTGAATATCAATGAGCCATCTGGTCAATTAATCGAAATACCTACTGTGTCTTATGGCGGTACGTATATGCCCGTTCGTGGCGATAAGGAGTTTAAAGCAAGAGTAATTGGCATTGTAAAAGATTTCCATTTTCAGACGTTAAGAGCGCCGATTGCACCTTTGGTATTGGCCTATCAACAAAATCCTATCCAAAATATTGATTATTATACCGCAAGGATTGAAGCCAAAGACGCCGCCGCTACGATAAAAGCAATGGAAGGTGTTTTGGCAAAAATTGATCCTGAAGAACTGTTTGAATACCACTATTTAGATCAGCAATTAGCCCTTTTTTATGCAGAAGATGCCCGACGTGAAACGATGCTGATTTGGATGGCATTGGCTACCGTATTCATCGCTTGTCTGGGACTTTTTGGTTTGGCAACTTACACCTCGGAACAACGAATCAAAGAAGTGGGAGTCCGTAAAGTGTTGGGTGCATCTGTTGCGGGTATTACGGGACTTTTGGCCAAAGATTTCTTAAAATTGGTACTTTTTGCTTGCTGCATTGCTGCGCCAATTGGCTGGTATTGTATGGATTTTTGGTTGTCCGAATTTGCTTATCGTATTGATATGCAATGGTGGATGTTCGCAGCAGCGGGTGTAGTGGCTTTGGCCATTGCGTTTTTGACGGTAGGTGGGCAGGCAGTGAAAGCGGCATTGGCCAATCCGGTGGAGTCGTTGCGTTCGGAGTAAGGATGTTTTTTTGTGGAAGGGTATTCGCTACGCTTTTTTTTAGGATATATAAAGGCGTAGCGTACACTTTTTTTACCACAAAAGCACACAAAGTACACAAAGCGAAGCG
>JBEAVK010000092.1:0-3182 GCA_041160955.1 Bacteroidota bacterium | reverse complement strand
GGGCGCAACCATTACCCAAACGTATGATTTGTGCTCGATGGGACTGGCTTGGCAAGCAGATATTAGAAAAAAACCGGAGTTTCAGCGGTTGTTGAATGATATTCGGGAGGGGATATAGGGGTTTGGGCTAAATATTTTTCCGAATAAAATAAAAAATGACTAATTTTACGGCATCTATCGACAAGTGCCGTAAAATAAAGAAAAATGATCAAACAAGTATTTGAAGATAATCATGGATTTGCAACGACAAAAGCGTTAGAAGCGCATGGCGTACACCGGTATCAAATCAACGAATTATTGGCGCAACAGACCATTTCAAAAATAAAACATGGCGTTTATAAATGGAATGAGGAGGCCAATGATAAGGATGAACTATTGGAAGTAGCGCGGCTTGCGCCAAAAGGTGTCGTGTGTTTGCTATCTGCAGCTTTTTATTACGAATTAACGACTTTTGTACCTGCACAATATCAAATAGCGATTCCTCGAAAAGATAAAATAACCTTGCCCGAATATCCACCCATTAAATTGTATTATTGGTCTGATGTATCTTATCAATTAGGTCGGCAATTTGTAAAAATAGATAATGATGCGGTTGCTATTTATGATATGGAAAAAACCGTGTGCGACAGCATCAAATACAGGGATAAAATAGGCTTAGACACGTGTAAAGAAATCATTAGAAATTACTTGAACCGAGAAGACCGCAACCTGGTGAAATTAAGCGATTATGCTAAAAAAATGAATCAATCAGGTACTGTTTTACATTTTTTGACCCTTTTAGTATGAGAAATCTAACTGCATCTATTCAAACAAAACTCAAACAAGTTGCTGCGGCAGAGGAGAAAAGTTATCAACTTATCTTGACCCGTTTCTTTCAAGAAAGGCTGCTGTACCGCATTTTTATCTCGCCTTACAAAAGTCATTTTTGCTTGAAAGGCGGTGCTTTATTGTATGCTTTTGAAAAGGAAGCCAGCCGACCAACTATGGATATTGACTTGTTAGGTCTGCGAATAGACAATGATTTGATTCATTTCAAAGACGTTTTTCTTGAAATTTGTCAAATCGAAGATGCCACCGATGCCGTCACTTTTAATTTGGACACCTTAACAACCGCAAAAATCAACAAAGTGGATAAGTATGCAGGGGTTCGTGTTAAAATTGAGGTAAAACTGGGCAATATCAAGCAAAATTTGCAAATAGATATTGGTTTTGGCGATGTCGTTACGCCAAATCCAATTGAAATGGATTACCCAACACTTTTGGATATGAACGCCCCTAAAATTCAGGCATATTCCATTGAAACGCTCATTGCTGAAAAATTTGAAGCCATGATAAATTTGGCTGAAATGAACAGCCGAATGAAAGATTTTTACGATATTTATAGACTAATGCTTCATAAAAAGTATGATTTAGGCATTTTAAAACAAGCCATTGCGAATACTTTTGAAAGAAGAAAAACGGATTACGTGGCTAATCATCCGTTATTTACAAGTGAATTTGCCGAAAATGACAATAGATTGGTACAATGGAAATCGTTTTTGACAAAATCAACGTTAGATACCACTATCCTTTTTACAGACGTTATAAAAATCATTAAAAAGGAATTACTGCCAATTTATGAGTCATTAAATAAAGAGATTTAAATCAAGTTCCAAGATTTAATATGAACATACCCCATCAAAAAAACATAGTCCACGGCAGCATAACAGCTGGCGGCAACGTCCACATCGGCGATATTATCTACAATATCGAGCGCGATTTCCAATCGGGCAGCATCCTCTTCCTCCGCTTGGACAAAGCGGAAGACAATCAATATATCGCCAACCTTTCCGTCAAAAGCAAACACAGCGCACATGGCACATTAGCCACTTCAGGCGAAAAATGGTGCGAAAATTTCACAGTTAATATCCCCGCACAATTATTCGATCATTTGAACGAATTTCAAGCCTTCAGGCGGGGCATTGATACCCAAATGCGTGTAGCAGGTTTTCCGGAGATGAACCCATCTAGTGTTATTGCACTTGAAAACCAGTTATCGCAACAGATTTTTCAAACCTTTTTTGCTGGCAAAATTGGTCAAGCATGCACCGATTTTATCCAATTGCTCGAAGAGCAACGCATCGAAGAATTGCTGTTAGTCCTTTCCGCCGACGATGAAACAATCGTCAATCTGCCGTTTGAAATGGTATTGCCTTTGTTGTTTCCACCCAAATTGGGCGAAGCCAAAAAGAGCCTTGCGATCAACAATTTTGGTTTGGTGCGGACAAAAATCGCCTCACTCGAAGCATTTAACATGCAAGGCGACCATGCCACGGCGGCTCCTTTGAAAATGCTGTTTATCACCGCTTTGCCCGAAAACTTGGACGAACGCGGCAAAATGCTGCAAATTGAAGAGGAACAAACCCGCCTGATTCAATCCATCGGTGCCTTGGAAGCAACGGGCGATAAACAACCCAAAATCGTGATTGAGTTTTTGGAAAATGCCTCCCTCGCTGAACTCGATAAAGCCCTCCACGCGCGCCAACACGACATCGTGCATATCAGCGGACATGGCGCTTATCACGCAGCAGCACAAAAAGGCGTTTTGTATTTTGAAAATGAGGACGGCGATGAAGAACAGGTTTCAGGTGCGGCTTTGGGCGAAACATTGAGGGGACACAATTGCGTTAAACTCTTGATTTTGAGTGCTTGCGAAACGGCGATTGCAGGCAGCGAAGGTGGTGTGACCGAACAAGCGGCTGCCTATGGCGTGCCGAGCATCGTGGCCATGCGCTTTGCGGTGACAGACGAAGGCGCAAAGGTGTTTACCACTGAGTTTTATACCCAATTGGCCAAAGGTTTGTCGCTCACACGGGCGTTGGCGTACGCACGTGAGGCATTATCGAAACACATTGAGCAAAAAAGAGAACAAACGCCCCAAATCCTGCACATCGCCGAATGGTTTACGCCAGTCGTGTATCAAAATCAGTTGGTCGGGGCGTTAATCGATAAAACGCAGCCGTATCACTTGCCCGATCATTTTTACCCGGCCAGTAGTTTTCTCAAAACCAAACAATCTCGCCTGATTGGCGAAGGCTTTATTGGGCGCAAACGGTATTTGATTCAGATGCGACAAGCGTTTCGAGCGGGGCGGCACGTGTGTTTGTACGGCTTGGGCGGCTTGGGTAAAACGACTTTGGCGG
>JBEAVK010000078.1:0-12486 GCA_041160955.1 Bacteroidota bacterium | reverse complement strand
GAAATGGACAATTTGAAAAAGGTAGTACACGATGATCCTTCAAAAGACTTTGGTTTGCATTGGGAAATTCAGGCTGCTGATGAGGATATGCGTGCTCGCAATTTTTTTTATTATGGTTTGTTTTATCAAGACCAAAAGATGCCTTTGATGCAAATTGTAGTCTATATTGGTGAACGTCCTGCAAATCATATCCTAAATAATCAATTGAGCATGATGGGCGTGGAATATAATTTTTTGGTAATTGACCTCAAACGTATTCCCAAAGACGTATTTTTGCAGTCGGATACACCAGAAGCAGTACTTTTGGCTATTCTAGCAGATTTTGGTGCTGACAAGCCAGAAAAAGTAATCCGACAAATTTTGCAGAAAGTTCAAAAACTAATTGGACGTATTCCGCGTTTAGAAAAATATCAACGTCAACTTCAGGTATTATCCCGTTTGAGAAAATTGGAAATATCTGTTAAAAAAGAAATTGAACGTATGCCAATACATTATGAAATAGAAACTGATGGCCTTTATCTTGAAGGTGTTGAAAAAGGTATTGAAAAAGGCGTCGAAATAGGTGTCGAAATAGGTGTCGAAAAAAATAAGTTCGATAATGTTTCAAGGCTTCTGCTACAAAAAAAATATACTTTAAAAGATATTATGGTTATCTTATATGTAACAGAAAGTTACATTAGAAAAGTAGCGTTAGAAATTGGCATTAAAGTTGAACCTATAGATTAACGAGTGTATGCCTATTAATTATGAAATAGAAACTGATGGCCTTTATCTTGAAGGTATTGAAAAAGGTGTCGAAAAAACTAAATTCGACATTGTTACAAGCATGCTGTTACAAAAAAAATACACCATAGATGACATTATGGTTACATTAAAGGTAACAGAAGCCTATATCCAAAAAGTGGCTTTAGAAATTGGAATCGAAATTGAACCTATATCTTAACCATCTTTCTTACCACAACACCATTGCTGCTTTCTAACTGAACAATATATATACCTGATTTCCAAGTAGATACATCTAATTTTATGTTTCTGTCTGTACTCAAAATTTGTTTAGAAAAAATCAACCTTTGATCCACTCCGAATATATTCAGGTTGTCAAAAGATACGTGATCGGTCCATTGCAATAATACCTCTTCGCTGCTAGGATTGGGTTGGATGGTCACTTGTGTTTCCCTCAAATGGAGCAACTCCGTACTCGATATCAAATCAATACGTACAAATAAAATACTGTCGCAACCATTGGCATCACTGAGCGTAATGGTGTAATTGCCGGGTTGGGAAAGTACAGTACCGCCTACGGTCACGGTTTCGTTGATCGCAATGACAAATTGTAGCGAATCGCTGATCGGAGGAGCGATAGAAAGGTTTAAAACGTGTGTGGAGTCACATCCGTTGGTATCTTTCAACTGTTGTTGGTAGGTACCTGCAATTGTAAGTACTTGGTTACCAAAAACATACGCACCGCCTTGGCAAATACTAATATCCTGCGTGGTCGTATTGGGTGCTAAAACCGTTAAGTTTAAAATTAATGTAGAATCACAATTATTGGCAGTAGCAAAAGTTGCTTTATACGCCCCCGAAGTATTAAGAACTTGATTACCAAACAGATATGTTTCTCCTGCGCATATCGTGGCGTTTGTGGTAGTTTGTACTTGTGGTAAAAATTGTAAATTGATAACAACAAAGGAATCACAACCCGTGCTGATAGGTATGATTTGATATCCACTTGGGTTTCCAGCATGAAAAACCTCGTTATTGATGGTAATAGAATCATTTTGGCAAATAGAATATGTCTGTGTAGATAGACCACAAGGGGCAATTACGTCATATTCCTTGGTAAAACTAGATGCCTGATTGGTTACCGTAACGGTATAAACCCCCGGACTGGGGACTTCTATGGCCGCACTTGTTGCTCCAGTACTCCATTGATACTTAAATTGTTCTTCTCCATTGCTCGAAAAAGAAATACTCCAATCGTTTAATATCCCTTCAAAACCATTATTGTCATCTATCGCAAGCAGTTTCCATGTACCATTGAGGTCGCCGCCTGATAAATCTGACCACGGTGCTTCTGGCTGGAATATACCTGTAAATGGCGCACTGGACGCTGGCGCAAAAGGCATTCCAAATGTAATGGATTGGGTTGCCTTGGGTGAGAAGCAAGTATTGGTATAATTATCCCCATTTAGACCATTATCACTAGTCAATTCTATAAATTTACCGCTCGGAGCCACCAAATAAATATCCAAATCATCTAACCAACCGTGGGAAATATTTATACATACAGATTCGATGGTATTGATATCCTGAAGTGTGGCCGCAAACAGGTTCGATGCATTAATACTGGAGAAAACAGGTGTATTCACTGGTTGGATCGGTACTGCTGCTGTGCTGTAAAATGTCAAAATGGTATCGGGTAACGCCGACATACTGCCACCAATTATTATTGGCGTCCCATCTATCCATGGTTGCACTGCTTTACCATGAAAAATGACACCCGGATCAGTAATAAATAGGTCAAATGAGCGCACAAAACAGACTCCTCCTCTTGCAGTAACAACAATGTTTTCGACCATTTCCTCCAAGGAGTCTAAAATGGGCTGTATCGTAAATTGCAGTACCGTATCTGTTGAATTAATGGTATAAACACTATCAATGGCTTCATAATCGAGGCCATTGGTCGCACTTCCACTCAATGTAATCGTAATGGGTAGTATAGACGCAGGTATTTGCGAAAATGTAAGACTTAATGGGTTGCCTATACTTTGCTCGGGCAATATATTCGTTCCAGCACCAAAAGAGGATGTAATAAAATTGGTACTGCCAAAACTGCCTCCTTCAATAAATACGCCGGAATCATATACACTATCACTTGCGTCGGCAATAGCAATAATCATGGTATAAGTCTCGCAAGGTATTACAGCAGCCTCGGCAAAAAAGGGAGTAAGATAACCGTCGTAAGTGGGTGAAAGGTTCGAGTTGTTATTAGCAATATAAAATTGATTATTTAAGGCTGGACAAGGATCATAAGCGGGGTTCGTAGGGTGAACATTATTAATGCTTACCGGTAAATTAGTCCCTGGAATAATTGCAATATTGGTAGGAGTTGGATACCCTGGTCCTTGAATAAAAAATCCAAAAATATCATTGAAATCCGAGCATGCAAATTCTGGGTATTCTTCTGATGCAAAAACGTATTTGAATCGAATGGAATCGTTATAAGATTGAAACGTAATTTTATAATACGCAACATCCCGTAATGAAATCGAAGAAAGCGACTGTAAATTAGGTTCAATACTACCACCAAAATTACTAGTATTCGCAAAATCAGCACCTTCACCATCTGCTCCAAATGAAATTCCGACAGTAGCCGCCCTGCCAGAAGTGAGGATCAAACCTCTGTCTAGTCCAATTGAACCAGTACCATTTTTAAAATAACCTACTGCAATACTATCACCAACATAAGAAATATCAATGACATTAATCCCCGCTCCGGTCATAAAATTACTGACCAAAACCTCTGGTGTATAAGGCGGTTGGCCGGCAGAAGCCACTTGTAATTGACTAAAAACGCTACAAATAAGCGTGAAAAAACAAAAAAATGATAAAAATAGGCGTTGTACCATGATCGTTCTGAATTGAAAAATTTTACAAATATACAGCTGTATTTGGAAAATAATATAAAGAACGCATGAATTTTTACATTATCACTATTTTATACTCATAAATAGACAATATATCGCTAATTAAGCACTAGCCTTGTTCTGCACCTAATCAAATATTGTGGGAGATGATTTTCAACTCCCACAATATTTATAATTTTCAAGTTCCCTAACGGGCCACAGTCACATCACCTGAATACAATTCTACCTTTCCATCAGGGAATACAATCAGTGCCTGCCATACATATACACCCGGTGCTACGTTTTTGTTGCCTACCCGACCATCCCAGCCTGCGGATTCATCGTTAGGTGCTAAATTCGTTCCCAAAAATACCATTTCTCCCCAACGATCGAAAACACTGAGGTTTTGAATCTCTAGTACACCTCGGCCAAATATAAGGAAACGGTTATTGTCTTTGCCATCTGGTGTAAAGATATTGGGTGCATAAATATACCTTTTTTTATCCACTTCCACACGCGTTTGCGCGCTCGCAGTACAGCCATCTAAATCGGTGATCGTAAGGGCGTAATTACTGGAGCTGAGGGGACTGGCATAAGGTTTTGGACAATTCGTGCAATCCAGATCTGTTACTTCCGTCCATTGCCATTTTGTGATATTGATCGCTGGAGGCGTAGTTTGAGGGACTAATTGCACACTATCACCCAGTTCAATTTTGTAAGTTTCGGGCAGACTGACCGTAGGATACGTTGGAGGAAGTAATACTGCATTTTGAGTGGCAGTACAACCGTATTTATCCTTGATGACTACGGTGTAAGTAGCGGGTGGTAAGTTTTCTTTTAGTTGCTGAATACCAAATTGTTGGCCACCGTTAAAAGAAATTTGGAAATCACCTGCTCCTATCAAACTGGTAATATCAATGACTCCTGTTGGTTGGTTACAATCGGGTTGTATCATTTCCATCTCAAAATCGGGCAATTGGATTTCTGTTACTACCACATTGTCTGTATTTGTACATCCATTGGTGGTATCGGTTACTTTGAGGGTATATGTGCCGGGTTGATTTACCGTTGGTGTGGCTGAGTTATTGCCTTGTACAATATTACCTCCCGCTCCAGTTTGCCAGTTGTAGGTCAAGTTGTTACTAGTGAAAGCCTGTAAGCCTACCTCCTGTTGGTTACAATGTAAAATTTGATCTGTGCCTGCATTAGCAACAGGTGGTACGATATTTTGATTGACCGTAATTTGTAGATCATCAGAACATCCATTAAGGTTGTTTTTGACCGATAAAATATAGTCGCCTGGCTCATCTACTGACGGACTGAGTGTGTTTTGCCCAGCAACAAAATTACCATTAGGACTCGACCACGAAAGCGTATAGTTGGGGGATGCGGGTGACTGAACACTACCTATTAGAGGTACTGCCACACGTACGCAGGTGAGTACTTCCGGTAGCGCAATGGCAATGACTGGAGTGGCTATATCGGACACTACATTTACAGTTGCCGTAGTGGTGCAACCATTGCTAGGGAGTGTCACTGTGAGGATATAAGTACCTGCTGTGCCTATAGTTGGGGTAAGCGTATTGCCTCCATTTATAATTTGTGGGCCGCTCCAAGCATAATTGCTCGCTGGTGATGCTGTGGCCGACAAAGTCGGTTGCGCTTGATTACAATTGATGGTTGCCGTTGGGGTGGTTGTTGCTGTTGGAGGTGTAATATTTTGATTGACAATTGTTTGTATTGTTTTGGAGCAACCATTGGTATTATTGGTTACTTTCAAACTATAAGTTCCAGGCTTATTCACCTGCGCTTGAAGGCTTTGTGCACCAGATACAATTTGTCCATTGGTGGTCGTCCATTGAAGCGCAAAATTATTGGGTTGTAGTAAATTAGCCGTTATCGGTAATTCCAATACCGTACAAGTCAATATGCTGGGGGGCGTTACGGTGAAAATGGGCGAAATAGTGTCGGTAACTACCACCACCAGAGCCGTCGAGGTACAGCCATTTTGTGGGTTAGTGCCCGTTACCGTATAAGTACCCGCACTACCTACTTCTGGGGTGGGGGTATTGGCACCATTTAGGATTTGGCCATTGGTGGTCGTCCATAGTAAATTAGTCGTAGGTACAGCGGTGGTTTGGAGGTTCGGACTAAGGTCGAGGCAGGTTATTTTCGGTGCGGTTGCACTTACTTGTGGTGCCACTACATTTTCGTTTACTACAACTGTTGCTGTTACCGTACAACCATTATTGGTATTGGTAACGGTTAATGTATAGTTACCTGGGTTATTAACCACTGGGGTCAGGGTATTGCTGCCAGATTGAATCGTACCACCATTGCTAGCCTGCCAATTATAATTAATACCTGCGCCTTGTGTTCCTGTACCATTTAATGTGGTTTGGAGTAAGGTGCAAGTAAGGGTTTGAGCGGGTGCAATAGCAGCAGTGGGGGCATTGGCATCATTGGTGATGACAACTTGGTCGGTGGCCGTGCAACCATTGGTGGGATCGGTGGCGGTAACGATATAAGTACCTGCTTTGTTGACCACTGGCGTTAAAGACTGCATACCAGAAACAATTAATCCATTACTGGTTGTCCACATTACATTAGTGCCTACGCTAGCACTACCATTCAAACTTAAACTGGTCGATTGGCAATTGAGTACGGCATCGTTTCCAGCGGCTATGGTGGGCGGTATTTTATTTTCAGTAATGACCAATAAGGCATCTGTGGTGCAGCCATTGCTGCTATTGGTTGCTACTACATTGTAAGTACCTGGTTCGTCCACGTTAACTGCAGCTTGTTGTAAATTGGTACTTGTAAAATGCCCATTTGTAGTACTCCATTGCAAAAGGTTTGTATTTGCGTTGGCAGTAATAGCACCGATGGGGTCTTGACAGGTCAATACAATAGGTGCGGATAAGAGTAATGTTGGCGGTGTAATATTTTCAATTACGGGTATTGTTAAAGTAGTGCTACATCCGTTGGCAGGATTAGTAACTGTTGTAGCATAGTTGCCTGGCGCATTTACCAATGGTGTAGGTGTTTGGTTACCCGATTGGATATTACCGTTTGCTGTTTGCCAATTATAATTCCATAGTGGATTGATAGCACTCAACCCAAGACTTGTCGATTGAGTTGTACAAGTCAGTACTTGTGGTACAAGTGGACTGGTGTTTGGAGGGGTTTGATTGGCCGTAATCACTACCGTATCACGTGCAGTACAGCTATTATTGGTATCGGTAACCAATAGATAATAGGTACCAGCATTGTTAATATTCAAAGATGCCGCAGCGGGATTACCGCTGATGACACCATTGCTAGTTTGCCAAAGATAGGTGATATTGGGCGCAGTGCTGGCGTTATTCGCCAATAAATTCCACTGTGGGTTGGTACAAGTAATCAGTCCATCTACGCCAGCATCGGCAGGTGGGAGTATTTGGTTGGAAGCCACTTGGATACTACCAGTTGCGGTACAACCATTATTGTTATTGGTCAATAATAAGGTATAAGTGCCTGCCTTATCTACTATTGGTGTGAGTGAATTTTGGCCAGAAACAATTTGCCCACCGTTACTTGTTGTCCAAGTAATTTGCATGCCAGAACTAGAGGTATTGGCGTTGATAGGTAATGTATTTAAAGTACAACTGAGTGTATCTGGTGTTTGTATTTGTACTACGGGCAACCCAGCCTCTTGCACTACTGTAGTGGCACTGGTCATGGAGCAGCCGTTTAATAAATTGGTTACCAATAAATTATAGTTGCCAGGTGCGCTCACACTCAAATTTAATCCTTGTGTACCCGAAGTAATCGTACCATTGGTCGTTGACCATTGATAGGCATAATTTCCAGCGGCATTATTGGTTGCAATTACGTTAATATTGGGTTGTGCACACGTAAGCGTATCCGGTATTTGAATAGCAACAGATGGTTGGGCTATATCTTGTATGACCACAACCTGATCTATAGAAGTACAGCCACTTGCCGGATTGGTGAGTAATAACTGATAAGTACCCGGTGCATTAATAGTAGGCTGAGGAGTATTATCCCCTGCCGAAATTTGGCCATTAGTGGTTGTCCAAACATAAGTAAATCCTGTACCTGAACTGGAACCATTGGCATTCAATACCATACTATTTAGGTTACAATCCAATGTATCGGGGGCATTGGCTATGGCTGTAATGGCATTAGCATCCGCTTGTACGTTGGTCGTGGCAGTTTGGGTGCAACCATTGGTGTTATTCGTCACGACTAAGGTGTAATTTCCAGCTGCGTTGACAGTTGGATTGAGGGTATTAATACCAGTTACAATGCCGGGGCCATTCCATGCGAAACCCATATTAGCCCCAGAGGAAGAACCGACACCTGAGAGTACCACGCTGTTTTGTTGGCAAGTAATCATTCCTGCGGGTAATGCAACGGCAACAGGTGCTGTTAGATTAGAAGTAACCAATACAGTATCTCTTGATATACAACCATTTACAGGATTTGTGGCTTGTAAAATATACATGCCATTGGCAATTGTTTGAATTTGGGCGGCATTAGTAGCACCGGCGAAAGTACCATTAGGGCTGCTCCATGTATAGTTTAAATTGGCGGGTGTGCTGCTGCCGACTAAGGTGATCGTATCTACAACACAGGTAAATTGGGGTGGTGCTGCTATGGCTACGCTGGGGGCTACAGTATTACCGGTAACGACTACGGTATCTAAGGCGATACAACCATTAATCGTATTTCTTACTGATAAGACATAGGTTCCTGCGCTATTTACCGTGGTGTTTTGCGTGTTTTGAGGCCCCGAAAAACTTCCTCCGGGAAACGCCGACCAAGTATAAGTGATATTTGCTCCAGTACTGCTACCAGTTCCAGATAATATGGCTGCATTTTGGACACAGGTAATTACTCCGGTTGCTACTGCATTGGAAGTAGGTGGGTTGGTGGCTGCTGTAACAAATACGGCCGTTTCAGCCGTACAACCGGTAGCCAAATTGGTGACTAGCAGGGTGTATTCACCCGTTTCACTAACAACACAATTCTTAGAAGTACTTCCTGAAACTATATTCCCTGATATTGTACTCCAACTATAAGAAACATTGGCTTGGCTACTATTACCGACCAAAGTAGTGTTATTACCTCCGCATCCTAGTGGTTGTGGGGGCGAGATCCAAGTAGCCAGTGGATTTGGAGTTGGTATTACGGTTGATGTTGCTGTTTTGGTACATTCTACATTGCCAATACTGTATGTAACTGTGAGTGTGTAAACACCTGCCTGATCTACCACAGGATTGAGTGTATTAGCCCCCGAAACGATATTGCCACTTGGGGAATCCCATTGATAGGTGATACCTGTGCCAGTTGTACTGCCTACGCCACTCAGATTGATGTTAGCACCTTCGCAGGGGATTAATATACTACTAGGAGATGCGACGGCTGCAACGTTCACCACATGCACTTTTACGGTGTCGGTAACGGTACAAATGGGTGAAAAACCAATATCATCCAAGGCAAAATCATTACCACTTAAAGCGGTGTTTTGGTTTACAATACATATAGACGCTGAAGTATTTCCACCACTGTTCCAAAGCGCGTAAAAGGGCTGCCAAGTACACAGCTGGGGCGATACACCAAAACTAGTACCGAGATTTGTTCCATTGACCGAAAACTGAAGTATGGCTGGTGCTGCTCCTACCAAGGAGGTGGCCCAAGCCGTAAACGCATATTGTGTATTGGGTAATACTGTCACAGTTTGGCACCAGACAGATTGATTTGGTGTACCATTACCATTAACTGCCATCATTTGGCCGTTCCCAGAGGTGTGGTCACCACAGGACGCAAAATTGGTGTGCGATTGTTGGGGATCATCCGTTACTTCATATACGCCTTCAGGCCAAAGATTACCCGGACTAGGAGTATAACTACTCGTGAAGCCGCCATCACCTCCTTCAAAATCACCATTGTTGATTAAATTGGTGGAGAGATCTACCGCTCTTGCAGTTAATACATAAGTAGTTGTTTGTGTCACCGTTGCAGTGGGGCTCAAAGTGCTTGCCCCTGATAAACCAGCCGTTGGTGACCATGTAAAATTCAAATAGTCGCCAGAAATGGAGCCGTCTAATTGTGTTGGCGTGGGTGGACTGCAGAGGTATATATCGTCGCCCGCACTCAACGTAATGGGGCATTGACTAAATATTGGTTGTGTGCCGCAACTAATAATGGCGAGCAAAAGTAAGCATGTAAAAAATGAATTTCTCATATCAATACGAAATAGAATGTTGAGTACAACAGCAATTGGGAATTGGCTGTATTTACGGATTAAAAATAAGAAAAAAAGATAAATAGGAATAGGTTTGTTGGGAAATTAAGGCATAAAAGTAGTGTATATTTTTGTGTTAATTCTAAATAAAATTATTGGAGGTTACAGGTAACAATACTCCGTGTTGAACTGTATAGCGTATCCGCCCGGTTATGAGGCGTTTTTGCTTAGAATATATGTGTTTTTCAGTGCCTGATGATTTTTTAGCGGTATGCGGGAATTTCCGGAACACATCAAAAAAATGTCCTCTACTTAATGAATTAGAGTTGACGCTCGATCCAATTGTACAACGTATCGTTTGCCGGTTCTTAGTTTGTAAACACATTCCTTTTGAAAGGAAAATGAGTGTTAGTACGAGTAAAATCTTTTTCATGTATCTAAATATTGCTTTAATACAGGTACAAATTAACCTCTTATATTTAAGTGCATGGTTACTCATAAAAGTGAAATTAGCAAATTCATGTGTAGGCGTGAAGTCTCTCAATTCTAAGGCCTTCTCAATTAATTGTATCCAAGTACTTAAATCCTCATTATTATGCCTAAATGTGAGGCAATTTTTTAATAAACCATGTTATTCACACTGTAAATAAACACTTAGTTGCACTAATTTCAAAACAGGAGTCGAAACCTGTAAATTCACAAAAAAATTGCTTTCAAGGCAAGATTAACCTATGGAAGGTGGCATAAATAACATCGGGGTAGTGTGTATCGTGACACAGTGTAGTTCCGATTTAGACAATAAAATGCTGATATTCAATGATTTATGTTTTTCAGGACTTCACGGCTACGCGTGAAAATTCTAATTTCACTTTTGCGAGTAACCCTGTAACGAACTAAACGGTATAAATTTGTACCACATTATTCACTCAACTAATTTTTAAGTTATGAAAAATTTTTCACTTGTGTTTAGTGAGGAAGTAAAAAATAGTACACCTACCTTTCTTAAAAAAAGTAAGCAAGAGCAGGCAGCCGTAAATGTACTTCGTTCCTTACTACGTTCAAAAAAAGTGTTGCTGTCACTACTAAGTATTTTGTTTGTCACCAACAGTTATTCGCAAACAATAAACTTCACTAAACCTAATCCGCAACCCGGCTTAATGGAAGTTTACTCGGGTACATTTGCAAGTGGTGATATAGACGGCGACGGCGACAAAGATTTGTTTATGACGGGTATAACTCCTCGACAAACAAAGCTTTATACAAATGATGGTACTGGAAATTTTACAGCATTATTTACCAGCACTTTTCCTAATGTAGGAGCAAGTCAAGCCATTTTCAAGGATTTAGATAACGATAGTGATTTAGATTTGTATTTCTCCGGACAACCTACCTCTAGTTCAGCATCAATTTTTACACGTATTTATAAAAATGATGGTTCTGGTGTTTTTACACAAGTTACCAATGCTGGGTTACCCAATATTCTATGGAGGGGAGCTGCTATTGCAGATGTAGATAATGATGGAGATCAGGATATTGTCATGACAGGAACAGGTTCGGGTGTTTCTGGTGTGTATCTCAATAATGGTAGTGCCGTTTTTACGCCTCAGGGCAATTCACCCTTTTCGGCAGTAAGCGGACCAGTAGCATTTATTGATATGGAGAATGATGGCGATCAAGATGTTGTTATTTCAGGTGGTTCTTCCATTAAATTATATCAAAATAATGGCTTGGGGATTTTTACATTGAATAATAATTCAACATTCGCTGCTCTTAATGGTGAAGATATTGATGTAGCTGATACAGACAATGATGGTGATTTAGACTTTCTTGTAAATGGTAATACTCAAAACTTATTATATCGCAATAATGGTTCGGGGGTTTTTACGCAAGTGACTACTTCTTTTCAAGCAACTTTTGGAGGAGCAAATGCTATTGCAGATTTAGATAATGATGGTGACCAGGATGTACTAATTGTAGGTACTCAAACTGGTGGATTGCCTAATATTTATAATATTGTATATCGAAATACAGGTAATAATGTATTTGTTCCAGCAGATACATTGGGCGGGGAATATATAGCTGATTGTGTAATAGATGATTTCACTGGAGACGGCTTAAAAGATATTATTATTCAAGGATTTGCAGACGATACAAATGTCTATTGGAATACTTCAAGCACCGCTTTGCCTTTAGAATTATTAAGTTTTACAGGAAAAGTAAATGATGAAAATATCGTGTTAAACTGGACAACAAGGGATGAGTTGAATACAGATCACTTTATCGTTGAAAGCAGTAATAATGGCGTTTCATTTTCAATCAATGGAACAGTAAGATCGATGAATAATCCATCCGCAATTCATAATTATCAGCATCAAGTAGCATCTTCGGTCAAGGGAATAAATTATTTTAGGTTGAAAATGGTGGATAAAGATGGGCAATTTACTTATAGCAATATTATAGCCATTAGGTTAAATGCGCTTACAGACATCAAGGTTTATCCTACCACAACTAGTGCTAACTTGAATATTTACAGTGCTGAAGAAGATCAAGAAGTAAGACTTTATAATATTAACGGGCAATATATTCAACAGGTTTTGAATGGTCAAA
>JBEAVK010000403.1:0-31332 GCA_041160955.1 Bacteroidota bacterium | reverse complement strand
TCTAACTTTTTCTACCTTTGCCAGCATACGCGGATGTAACTTGCTTTTTTGTTTCAGAACCACAAAGGTCGTTATGTCCGCGCTTTTTTCTCTGATTTTTTGACCTTTTTACACAACCCCGGCGGCGCAACAAACAACCATTATTTTTTTCTAAAACCAATCCACCTCATTTCCAAAACGCCTAAAATGGCCTCTTTGATAATTTTAAGCGACATTTTAGACTGCCCTTTTTCGCGGTCTTTAAATACAATAGGCACTTCGGTTACCTTAAAGCCCAATTTGTAGGCTGCGTATTTCATCTCAATTTGGAATGCATATCCAATAAACCGGATTTTATCAAAATCAATAGCATCTAATACACTGCGGTGATACACAATAAAACCAGCGGTAGGGTCAGAGATGGGCATCCAAAGCACCGCTTGCACATAAATAGATGCGCCGCGGGATAATACAATACGATCCATTGGCCAGTTGATAACACTTCCTCCTTTACAATATCGCGAACCGACTGCCACATCGGCACCACCATTTACGCAGGCATCCAGCAACTTGGGTAAGTCATTAGGATCGTGTGAAAAATCGGCATCCATTTCAAATAAATAATCATATCCTTTTTCTAAGCCCCATTGAAAACCAGCGATATAAGCCGTCCCCAAACCAAGTTTGCCTTTGCGTTCCAGCAAAAATAGATTATTTTGATAGCGCTCTTTTTGCAAACCACGTACAATATCGGCAGTGCCATCGGGCGAACCATCATCTACAACCAGCACGTGAAAACCATTAGGCTGTTGGAGTACAGCACTCAGAATCGCTTGTATATTTTCGCGTTCGTTATATGTAGGTATAATGACTAATGATCGAAACAATGTTAGATGAAAGGTTAATAGTTAATAGTTCGGTTATTTATCTCGAAATTGCCTTTATGAACAAGCCATAGCATCTACTCGGCGTGCATGTCTTCCGCCCTCAAAAGGCGTTTGAATAAAAACGCGCACCATTGCTTGAGCCAATATTTCTGGTACATAACGAACTGGTAACGCAATTATGTTAGCATCATTATGCTGACGAGCAAGTGCTGCAATTTCTTCTGTCCAGCACAAAGCACAACGGATACCTTGGTGTTTATTGGCTGTAATAGCCACACCATTGCCGGAGCCACACAATAAAATTCCTTTTTCCGCAGCCCCACTCTCCACAGCCGTAGATACCGCATGTGCAAAATTGGGGTAATCTACTGATTCTGCTGAATGTGTCCCTAAATCAAGTACCAAATGTCCTTGGCTTTGCAACATTGCTACCAAAGCATCTTTATATGGATAACCCGCGTGATCACAACCTATGGCCAATTTCATATTTATTTATTTTTTTGAACCGCAAAGGTAGTTCTAACCATAAAATATTCAGGTTTTCAAGCCTAATATTTTCAAATATTAAAAAATTACAAAACAGAGACAATTTTTTTTCTAATTCGCTGTACCTTGCGGCTCTGTTTTATGTACTTTATTCGTTTACATGTGTATTATGTTGCTTTTCTGTTGCTTTTTCTGCTACAGATGAGTCCCTTCCTACAGGGGCAGTCTAATCTTTTATTAAAAAAGATAGACTTAACTTGTATCAATTGTACCCCATCGGATGCGATAATAAATATTTATCGTAACACAGATATTAATATCAGTTTTAGTGACGACTTTTTTACGGGTTGTCCCAATGTCTCCATTGATGTTAGGCAACAAACCATTGAATCTATCATTCAGCAGATAACAAAGGGATGTAGAAATATTTTAATTACCGCAGGGAATGATGAAATCACCCTTTCCTTATCAGAATCAAAAGTCAATATTAGCGGGTATATTCAAGATAAAGACAGCCGTGAAAAGATAATTGGAGCAACCATTATCATAAAGCAAAAAAACGGTACTCTAAGGAGATATTCTAACGAGTACGGCTTTTTCTCACTAGCCGCATATACAGGAAAATGCTATATAGCGGTTATATATCCAGGATACGACACCACGACAATAAACCTAAATGTCACTACTAACACGCATAAAGATATAGAAATCACTCCGCGCATGGAGGAGTTAGGAGGTATTGAAATTCTATCTAGTAGTCCCATACCTACATCGTGGGCGCCTATAGCTAAAGATGGCGCACAAACTATGCCGATTCACTCATCTACAAGCTTACCAACCTTGGCAGGGCAAGCCGACCTACTGCGATCTATCACCCAAATTCCAGGTATCCAAACAGGTGTTGATGGCATTGGAGGCATACATATAAGAGGAGGTAATACCGATCAAAATCTTATACTTTTGGATGATGTGCCAGTGTATAATCCAAGCCATGTCGTAGGTTTACTGTCTATATTTAACCCACAAACAACTAAAAATGTACGGCTCTGGAAAGGTGATTTCCCTGCTAGATATGGTGGACGTAGTTCGTCGGTAATTGATGTACACACCCGCGATGGCAATCAACAAGAGATAAAAGGCGGTGTGGATTTGAATCTATTGTCTTTTTCCGGCTTTTTAGAGGGGCCGACCTTTAAGAAAAAAGGTTCTTTTTTAATTGCTGCTAGAAAATCCATATTTAGCCCTTGGATCAAGCGCGCCATAGATAGACCAAATGTATTAAAGGTACAGTTCAATGATCTAGCCTACTCAATACATGATATAAACGCCAAAATTAACCAACAGATAGGTGCTAATGACCGATTGCTTTTTAGTTTTTATTCCGGTAAGGATAATTTTGATGCCCCTTTTTCGCAAACAACTCCCATAGAAAACCAAGGTACCTTTTTTGATAATTATAACCTAAAATCAAAATGGGGAAATCGAATTTTTTCCTTGCGCTGGAACCATATCTGGGGAAAAAATATTTTTTCTAACACGACAGCAAGTAGTAGTAACTTTGTTTATCAAAGCCAACTTATTCGGAAAACCGAATTCATTGACCCATTAGGCCGCCGTTCTATTACAGCCAACTTCACCCAACTCTATTTAACGGATATTAAAGATTACGCACTGCGTTCTGATTTCACCTATCTCCCTCACCAAAGACTAGTTTTGAAATTTGGCGGCTCGGTCACGTACCATCAGTTTAAGCCCGGAGCACTGTCTGTTAACTTCCAGTTACCCGGTCAAACTAGTGCTTTGGTCGATTCTTTGTCCTCTGGATTACTGAAAAATAATAATATTTCGGCGAATGAACTGGAAGGTTACGCTGCAACTGAGTGGGAATTATGGCCTCAATTCCACTTAAATACAGGTATAAATGTCTCTTCATTTACAACAACCGATATAACCTACAAAGCTTTTTTACCCCGTATTCGTTTCTATCATGGTAAAGAAGACACTGGGTTCAAACAGTGGTTTTCGCATAATTATATGGCTCAGTACATGCACCAAATAGGAAGTTTTAATATTGGCCTTCCTTTTGAACTTTGGGTGCCTTCTACCAAACAAGTATTGCCAGAACGTGCTGTTCAAACTTCTATTGGAATGGGGTGGAGTAACGAATCATGGGCTGCTACCATCGAAGCATACAGAAAAGATATGAATAGAGTAGTCGTTTTGAGGTCTGATGGAGATGCTTTGATTACCGCCGGTGCCGATGATGCCAATGGATGGGAGAATCGAATTATTACGGGTAAAGGCCAATCTAGGGGAATTGAGTGTATGCTGGAGCGAAAAACAGGTAAAACACGGGGTTTAATTAGTTATACTCTTTCCAAATCTACCCGCCAGTTTGATGACCTAAATCAAGGCCAACCGTTTTTGTTCCAATTTGACCGAACACATGACTTTAAGATAAATGTATCGCAGTATTTCTGTAAATGGTTAAATTGTTCCGCCAATTGGACTATCATGTCAGGAACTCCTATTACCTTAGCTGGTGTAAAATATAATTTCCAATCACCAGAAAACCCAGCAGGACAAAAAGACATACTCTATTATTCAGAATTAAACGGCTATCGTTTACCTTATAATCATAGGTTAGATTTATCCCTAAATTTTAATCTGCACCATTTAATCCGCTCAAGATCGATACATCATGTTTGGCAGGTAGGCTTTTATAATGCCTATAATCGGGCTAATCCATTCTATTTAGTCGTTGACATTAACAGTGGCAAGCCAAATAGAGCTATACAATATACATTGTTACCGATACTGCCGAGTTTTCGCTATGCACTGACATTTTAATGAACAAACCATTACAATTTCGTAATGCTACTTATTGGTTGAGTCTTTTACTTTTAATGTGCTCTTGCACTGAAGAAGTAAATATTACACTACCAGAAGAGCCCTATAAACTCGTGCTTTCTTGCAACCCAGTTGCAGGTGAACCATTACTAGCATTTGTTTCTTTTAGCACACCATCTTATGCACCCGACACCACGTTGGAGTCCTTTACGCCAACCCTTTTATTAGAAAAAAATGGCCAACCGCTAGAGACACTTGTACCCCTTGAAGGCTCTATACAATCTTGGGTAGGCACTATACCCATGGAAGAGGGAGTAAATTACACTATTTCTGCATCCGCAATGAATTTCCAAACGATCAGCGCAAACACCACCATACCTCTACCAACTAGGCTCAATCCTTTTTTGATGGATTCCAGTACCTATTCTTATAATCAACTCAACAAGGATACATCTGTATTGCGTGTCCCTCTGAAGATTATACCAAATGATTTATCTAGCTCGGATTCACTTTTTGCCTTTCGTGTAGAATACCAAATTGTTACTACTTCTCAGAATGAAATAGAACAAAAAGCAACATTTATCGCGGACGGAAATATTTTTGTCAATCTACATGAAAGCCCCAATGGCACATTTTTAGTCAATAAAAAACTATGGAACAATAACCCCAACGCGGAATTGCCCATAGATGTCCTTATGCCTTACAACCCCAACCAAACGAAATCCATCACAATCATCCTCGAATGGCGTACAGTATCCGAAGATTATTACAAATATTACCTATCGCTCTCCAAACAAGGTAATTATGGTATCATTTTTAGCACACCCGATGTGCTATACAATAATATACTAAATGGATATGGCAATTTTTCCGGCTTTAATCGTTCAAGGTACTATATTAAGGTGAAATAACATCAACTTGAAACCCGTAAAATAGTAAATAAATAACTAAAAATAGCAATCCTGCGAATAACTTATTTCGTAGTATAACTATTATTTGAATTACTTCTACCTTGTGGCATTAAAAACACAAGACATGTACATGAAGTATCTATTCACATTACTACTTTTAGGTGCGTACTGCACCGCCAACCTTTGGGCTCAAAACAGTACAGATGCTCCGCCTGAAAAATATTTCCCAAGCCTAACAACTACCATAAAACTTGGAGATGTTCCTCCTTTGACTACTCTAGAACCGCAAATAACTGCTCCTACCGCAGTGAATGGTAAATCATGGAAACGACCTAATAATTTTTTTACCAATGAAATACACAATACAGATGCATTGCCCCAACATGGCGACCCTCTAGTCTCCTTAAAAAACACCACTAATGCAGACCAAAATGGCCCCGAACTTATTCCTGGCCTCAATTTTGACGGAATGCTGGATACAGATGGTATAACACCTCCCGACCCAACTGGCGATATTGGCCTAAACCACTATGTCCAAATGGTAAATGTTTCTGGTGGTGCTCGTTTCCAAATTTGGAACAAGCAAGGACAATCGGTATATGGACCGGCAGAAACCAGCACAATATGGAACCAAGTTCAGAGTACTAGTATCGGTGACCCCATCATTCAGTACGACCACGATGCCCAAAGATGGCTTATGATGGAAATGCAAGGATTCGGCGAAAATCAATTATTAGTAGCCTTATCCAATACCAGCGACCCCACCGGAGGATGGAAAGTATGGCGTATCCAATGCCAAGGCTTCCCTGACTACCCTAAATTATATGTTTGGAAAAATGCCTATTTTATTACGATAAACGAAATCGTTAACAGCAACGTATGTTCTGGTTACGCTTTGGATAAAGCAGCAATGCTCAATGGCACTTCTAATGTTAGCACCTACCGTTTCGTAATGCCTAATTTTAATGCAATCCAATACCAGCCTGCCACAGGTGCTGATTGGGAAGGCGGCCCACCACCACCAGCAGGTAGCCCAGGTCTTATTTTTAGGGTCTATGACGATGCTTGGGACGGCGGTATCGACCAAATCCAAATGTGGCAAATTAACGTGGACTGGGCTAATCAAAATGCTAATTTTGCATTTGGTCCAATAAAATTCCCTGTAGCACCTTTTGAAACTAGGGTTTGCTTTGGCGGTGGGCTTTTTGATTGTATTGAGCAGCCCAATACGTCTCAAAGAATAACTGCGCTCGAAAATATTATCATGTACCGCGCACCATACCGCAATTTTGGCACACATGAATCCGTAGTATTGAACCACGTCACCGATGTTTCCAATCAAGTAGGTGATGGCGGTGATGCCGCTGTGAGGTGGTATGAGCTTAGAAAAAATAGTGGCGAACCCGATTGGTTTGTTTATCAGCAAGGCACTTATGCGCCCGATTTGGTAACGAATCGTTTCATGGGTACCCTTAGCATGGACGAACAAGGTAATATTGGCCTTGGCTACTCCGTTGCATCCAACGCTACTTTCCCCGGAATAAGGCTTACTGGCCGCCGTAAAAGCGATCCCCTTGGACAGATGACTGTTCAAGAATACAACCTCGTGTCGGGAGGAAAGAGCCACCAAGACGAACGATGGGGCGACTATTCCACGATGGCTGTTGATCCTGTAGATGGTAAAACCTTTTGGTTTACAGCAGAATACCAACCTGCCAATAAAAACTGGGGTACAAGAATTGGTAATTTTCAAATTCGGCGCGACACCTATGATATTACTCCAATCCAACTCATTGCACCGGTAAATGCATCCGTATTGGAAAATCAAGCAGTTACGGTTAAAATTCAAAATGGAGGGCTAGTAGTAGCAGATAATTGCTTTGCAGACCTTTATGTGGATAATGTGCTACTATCCTCAGAAACAATAAATGGTAATATCCCGATTAATGGAGAAATAACCCATACTTTCCAGCCTTTGCTAACTTGGATAAATATCAATGAGGTAAAAAACATAAGAGTAGTTACCCGCTGGGCAAAGGATCAATTTACCCCAAACGACACCTTAAAAGCCAATGTTAAGCAACTAACCTCCTTTGATGCCGCCATTGGAGGGATTGTTGGCTTACCCAACCTTATCTGCGCTTCCGATTATGATCTGAAAATGATATTGCGCAATACATCCGGGCTACCTTTAGACAGTGCTCAAATCCGCTGGAGACTCAATCAATTGCCTTTTAAAATCCAAAAATGGTACGGTCACCTACTTCCAGGACAACAAGACACCGTTACGATTACTCTTATTGGTATTCCTAATGTCCAAAACCTGTTTAATGCACAAATTCTTTTACCCAATGGTCAACAAGATCAGGATACAACAAACAATAAGGTACAACAAAAGATTACGACCAATATTGGAGGTGCATACCTTACGGCGAAGTGCAATACCATACAAGGTAGCCTAAAATATGAAATTAGATATTCCAATAATTCCTTATTAAGCGAAGGCATTTTTACAAAAGGTGTACAACAATCCGATATTTGCTCCAATGATGGCATTTGTTATACCCTAAAATTAAAATCAACTTCATTCCAATGGGACGGCTTATTCCAGTTGCATGATATCTATGGCAATGTATTAGCCAGTATCACCTCAGCAGACCCTTCGGGGCAATCTTTCAATTTTTGCGTACCCAACCGGAAAAATATAGATGTAGGGGCATTTAGTCTTATATCGCCCAAAACAGGTAGTAATCTCACGGCAAATGAACCCGTAGTAATAGAAGTTAAGAATTTGGGAATCCAAAAAATAGGCAATTCAGATGTCGCTTGGCGTGTAGATGGTGGTGCGTGGACAACAGCATTGATGACCGACAGCATTATCCCAGGTACCAGTGCATCCTACGCATTTCTTGGTAGTAGCGTGGACATTGCTCAGCTTGGTCAATCCCGTACATTCGAGATCAAAGCAACCGTAGCAGGTGACGAAATACCAGCTAATGATGCTCGTACGGTTACTGTTACGCATAAAGGACAACGAGATGTTGCGATCAACAGCATTTACTCTTATTCGTGTAATAAAATTACCGAAGATATATTTGTTATTACTGTTGAAAACACTGGGCTTTCCATAATTGACAGTATAACATTCAAAGGTGTTTTCAATGGCACTAACGAGTCCACTTTTACGATGCAAACATTTGGGCTTTTCCCCGGTGTGATTCAAGATCTTTATCCAACTCAACCTCAACTCATTTTTGGCAACAATACCATAGATGTTTCCATAATCGCCGTTAATGGCATACCCCTCGACGACTTATTATCCAATAATTCGGCAACAACTCAATTTAATATCGACGAGAATAAAGTGCCGGTTTCTTTAGCATTTACACTAGACGACAGACCCAAAGATACATCATGGGAACTCCGCAAACAAAGTGGTGCTTTAGTGGCCAATGGAGGCAATTATGACAAAGTGGGTGAATTCGATTACCAAAATTTCTGTTTAGAAAAAGATTCTTGTTATGTGTTTAAAATCTTTGATAGCGTAGGCGATGGATTTGCAGGTTTTGCTTATCTGACTAATTTGAGTACAAACCTAAATGTGGTGGACTATAATGGTTTTGTCGATACTTTCAGTTCTGTCATTGCTTTCCCATTTTGCGCCTACGATATTTGTAATAACTTGGGTTTAGCAGCGACAGTAACCCAGCCCAATAATGCCAATATGAACAATGGAAGGATCAATTTAGACGCTACTGGAGGAACCCCGCCTTATCGTTATTCAAAGAACAATGGTGTACTCCAAGTAGTCAACATATTTACAGGATTGGTACCGGGCATTTACAACATGAAAGTGGTAGATAGCAATAATTGCGAAACAGTAATCGATGTCCAAGTTGGTAGTGTTGCTACTATTAGCCCTACCCAACTGCGACAGGTCGAACTTTACCCAAATCCGACCGCTGGCCCTGTTTGGATAAGCCTTCCGGCACAGCCCGGCGAAGATTTTTTGACAGGTATCCTCACCAATTCGGAAGGTAAGGAATTGCGAAAAATCAACCTTGCTCGCTTTGATGATACTTTTTTTGGAACTTTCTCAATTCAAAAAAATCCAGCAGGCACATATTTCTTGTCAATAATGGACAGAAAAGGGCAAAAAATTGCTGAAAAACGAATTCAAAAAATTTAATTCAATTTTGATTGCAAAAACTTTGTCGAATCAAGAATAGTGCAGTTAAATTTGCCGCCGAATAGCAATAACTGGTTGAGACAAACCTAACTGTTTCGACCAGTTTTTTTTCCAAACCAAAATAAGTTCAACCCTTGGCAAAAAAACGTTTAGTCAAAAATTACGAGGCTCTTACACCAGAAATTCTGGAAGACCTCAAGGTAAAGTACCCAAATGGGTACGAGCAACATCTTATCAAATACACGGATAAAGATGGTAAGTTTGTATCTGCACTTCCTTTCGATACAGAGGAGGTTTATTATCTCATACGTATGACCATTCAAGAGGCCAAACGCATCGACAATGCAGAGTATGATGATGATGACGCGATCCGTTCAGATATGGATATCGAAGTAGATGCAGAATTCGATGGTCAGGGCGAAGAAGACGATGACCTCAATGATGTCGACGACGAGAGTGACCATATTATTGTAACTCGTAGGCGTGGTGACAACGACGATGCAGATGATATAGCCGATGATTCGGATTATTAATCAGATGCCCGCTCAACTCAGGGCGATTGTAGGGGTCTTTGTGGGCGTTGCTGTTGGCTTTGCCGCTATGATGTTTTTTCGTGGACTACTGGCAGAACAACCGCCAGAAGGGGTCACCATACAAAACATTAAAGCATATAACTTGTGGACGGCCTCGCTCTCCACACAAGCTTATTTGTATCTACTGGCAGCCTTTTGTGGTGCCGCACTAATTGCAGGTGCTGTGACAGGTTATTTTGTACTCCATACTCGATACAAAATAGCCTGTATTTTAAGTGGTTTTTTACTGCTTATTTTAACTATCGGCAACTTTTTGGCCTTTAATCACCCAGAATGGCTTACTGTTGGTGCCTGTACTGGATTTGTAGCATTTGCATGGATTGGCGGATGGTTCATCAGGCTTGCCTTTGAAAAAAACAGGAATAATTAATATATCGAAGTGTAATTAGTATAGACTACCCTGTTGGTTTAAATACAAACTAACTTAGTTCTATACTATACACTTCGATAATATTAGCGTATTGTTATAGTTTTTTCCTCAAAACTACTCCTTTCCCAAGACTTCTTGAAAAAACACTAAACCAAAAATCGTCGAGCCATAAAATAGCATCGGTCACCACAGCGAGATACGGTTCTTTTGTATCTGCTGGACGAACTTTTAGGCTTCCCACTGTATCGGAAGTAACATTTCGAGCATTTTTCTTAAATATAGATTGCGCAAGGCCAGTCCAATATACTTCCAAAAGCCCTACTAACCAACCGCTCAGCCCTTTAAACTCTACGATTTCTAAGCCGGCATCAGCAACCCACTTTTTAAAATCCGAACTCCCTATCAAATACTCATGCCCAAACGCATACGCACCTTGGGCGATTAATCGCTCATTACTATCCGGACGACGAATCCATTGCCAAAAACGATTGATAGGATCATAACTAAACGGAAATTCGCGACTGGGGAAAGTAAGTACCGCCCATCCGCCCGGAGCCAGCACACGGTGTATCTCTTTAATCATCTTAGCAGGATCGCCCACATGCTCCAGTACCTCACTGGATACCACAAGATCAAAATTGGCCGAGGGATATGTCAGATTAAGCGCATCATTTGTTTCATAACGCAAATTGGATACATCTTTATTCATTTCGGCGGCGTATCGAATATCGTCTTCGTTCACATCGCACCCGATCATATCAACGGCATAACTGGCCAACATTCGATCGTAGTCGCCTTCGCCAGTACCCAAATTGAGTACGCGTTCTATTGAGTATTGTTTGGAAAGCATAGATACCCGCCCCCTTACAAATTTGAATCTGTTCCTAAAACTTGGAAATAAATGCTTAAAATTCACGCTATTTTATTCTTTATTTAAGTTGTTGCAGATAGTTGCGCCAACGTTGTCCTTGGTTTGAATTACCCATTTGATCGCAGATACGTATGGCCAATTCACAGGCCGGTTTGAAGGAAGGATTCGCTTGTATCGCTTTTTCCAAATAAGCCAAAGCATTATTGCCCTCATTCTGTTGTACCGCAATAATCGCTAAATAATAGAAAGCACCGGGGTTGGACGTTTCCATTTTAGCAGAATATTCAAATTGTGTCTTTGCTTTAGCCAAATCATTCTTTTCGATCCAATACATACCCAGTAAATTATTGCATTGAGAATCATCTGGGCTAACAGCCAAACCTTTTTCAGCGGCAGCCTTCGACAATTCAATGAGGGAATCAGCAGTCACAGGATTTTGTTCTGCCGTATTTTGACCCAAATTCAAATAGGCCTGACTCAAACTACCCCATGCCAATTCGTTATCCGGCACATTTGCCACTTCTTTAGTGAGTCGCTCTATTGCACCATTATAATCATTTACCTTCAATGAACTATGCCCAAGTACACAGTTGCGACCATTATCTTTCAAAACGGCTAAAATAGGTGCGCCACCTACTTCAATCACATGGACAGCATTGTCAGGAGGCCACATACCCTTACGTAATGTAGGCCCGCCAATAGTACGCGTGGGATACAAAGCGTAGTCCCAAGCATCGTTACAACGAGCGTCGTATTTCATATACTTCACCTTTACCTTATCGCCATATTTGGCTGTAAGTTTTGAAGCAGAATAATACATATTAGTTGCAATAACTATCGGAGTAGTCATGGTATCATTTATGATATTTTCTTTTTCCATCCATTCCAGTCCTTGACGAATACTTAGTCCCCAATAATCTGTATCAAAATTACCAAAAGCACCTTTTACACCACCCGCAATCGGATTGAAATAAACATAAGAGAGGGTAGGATTTGAACCAATAAATACCGCAGCATCAGCCAGTAATAGACCCATTATGCCAAATACGCCGTATTGTAATGCTTTTTTGTCGGGGAAAAACCGAGATAACTCATTCCAAAACAAACCCGCAGCCACGGCCAACGGTGGATAGGCAAACGTAAGATGTCGCCAAGCATCATGCAAAACAGAATCCTTATAAATGACATAAAATACAGGAAAAATACCCGCAAATAAAACCATCAATATCCAAAGTGGATTGTAACGACGCATTAACCGATAAGAGAGTGCGATACTTCCGATAAAACCAACCACTACAGCCAATGGAACCGTATAAGCAATCCATTTTACCGCATAATACCAAGGTGTCATATCGCTACGAACATTGATGCCGTCAAATAGGATACGAATCCGAATTTCGAGCGCAGAAAACTTTGTTAAGGCATTCAAAGGATTTTTAAAAGGATCCTGCAAAGCAAAAGGCCAAAAAAGTACAGCAAAAAGGTAGCCAACTATACCTACACCTATAATATACATCAGGTATTTGCCCAATGCCGAAAAATTACCCAATGCCGAAAAACCACCATTCCGCATTAAAAAATGCAAACCTCCAAATAGGAACAGTATTGCAAATGGTAAAAGTCCGCCCGCACGTGTAGCAAGACCAATAGCCAATCCACCCACTAAACCTAACAAATGCCATTTATTGGGCTTAGGCAATGTATCCAGCACCCTAGCCATGAAGTATAATGCCATGATATAACCACTCGCAAACGGAATATCTTTAGGATTCATCAACGAATCGCCTAAAAAACGCGGGGATAAAAACATAATGATAAATGTAATGATACCTGCGCGCCAACCTGCTATATGCTTGGCCAATAACGCTGCAAATAACATCGCTAACCATCCAAATAGCGTACTACCAACGTGGCGTACATGATGATAACCAATATCGTTGGGTTTTAATCCTGCCGCTTTATTGACAAAACCGGTTACAATTTCAAAAAAACCACCGTACAGGTGCATATTTCCGTCCTTTACAAAAAGCGCGGAGGTATCCTTTCCCATCGTGCCATAATATTCGACCAACTTTAGGGAATAGTCGTTCTGAAACTTATCATCGGCATTGATACCTACGCCAAATGACATAAATACCATACAAACAAGCGCAAAAAGTGCAATTCCATAAAATATTTTGCGCAATAGACCATCATCATCTTGTGCCAAAGGAGGGCGATCAAGATAATTACGTACAGGCTGATGAGTAACAACCGGAGCGGTTATATTGGTTTTTGAGGTTGGTTTATTAGATTTCGCCATAATGTGCTTTTAGTACAAATCGGGCGCAAGGTAGTACGAATTGGGTAATTAGGACAATAATTTTTTATGCTAATGAATTATACCAATTGAATTATAATTACCTTTGCCGCCATCATCTTTTTTAATTCTCATTCCTTATTCAAAATAGAGTAGCTTATTTGTTACTCAACAAAAATACGCAACAAACACATGAGTGAAATTCGTGACATTGTAGCGAGGGAAATATTAGACTCTCGCGGAAACCCAACGATTGAAGTAGAAGTACACGTTGAATCAGGTTTCATGGGCCGCGCTGCTGTTCCTTCTGGTGCCAGTACTGGCATACACGAAGCCGTAGAACTACGCGATAATGACAAAGGTCGTTACCTCGGTAGAGGCGTTCAAAAAGCCGTTAAAAATGTAGAAGAAGTACTTCGCGAGCATCTTATCGGAATGGAAGTAACGGATCAAATCAAAATTGACCGTACCATGATAGCCTTAGATGGAACTCCTAACAAATCCAAATTGGGCGCAAACGCAATCCTCGCTGTAAGCCTTGCCACTGCAAAAGCAGCAGCAGAAGAATTTGGCCAGCCGCTCTACCGCTATCTTGGTGGTGTAAATGCGCATATTCTTCCAGTCCCTATGATGAATATCCTAAACGGTGGATCACATGCCGACAATGGTATTGATTTTCAAGAGTTTATGATTATGCCTATCGGCGCAGAAACCTTCAGCGAAGGCTTGCGCATGGGTGTTGAAGTATTCCATCACTTGAAAAGCGTACTCAAAAGCAAAGGATATGCCACTAATGTAGGCGACGAAGGTGGTTTTGCGCCAGGTATCAAAAATAACGAAGAAGCCATCCAAATGGTAATGATTGCCATCGAAAAAGCTGGTTATCGCCCAATGGATGATATTGTTATTGCCCTAGATGCTGCTGCTTCGGAATTTTACGACGCAGAAAAAGGCGAATATGTATTCAAAAAATCTACTGGCGACCGCCTAAGTGGTAGCGATATGGTAGCCTATTGGAAAGATTGGTGCAACCGCTACCCTATCTACTCTATCGAAGATGGATTTGGAGAAGACGATTGGGCTTCTTGGAAATTAATGACCGAAACCCTCGGACACCGTATCCAATTGGTAGGCGATGATCTTTTTGTGACCAATGTAAAACGCCTTCAGCGTGGTTTGGACGAAAAAATTGCCAATTCAATCCTCATCAAAGTAAACCAAATTGGCTCTTTGACCGAAACCATTGAAACGGTGAACCTCGCTACGCGCCATGCTTATACTTCCGTTATTAGTCACCGTTCCGGCGAAACCGAAGATACTACAATTGCGGATCTTTCGGTAGCACTCAATACGGGTCAAATAAAAACGGGTTCGGCCAGCCGTTCAGACCGGGTTGCTAAATACAACCAACTACTGCGCATTGAACAAGAATTGGGCGATGCTGCTGCTTATATGGGACGTAGCATCTTCGGATTATAGTAAGTACTTACATACGTTTACGAAACTTTGATGGTTGCGCAAACGTTATGCCTTAGGAATAGTGTCGCAATAATGCTTTGTGACACTATTCCTATTAATATTCACCGTCTTTTCCACTCGCATTCACCCAAAAACCAAACTAAACTGAAATAAATTGAACTATATTATTTACGATCTGGAGGCAACATGCTGGGAAGGCGGACCAGAAGAAAAAGAAATGGAGATTATTGAAATCGGGGCTTTCAGACTCAACGATTTTGGTGAAGTACGCGGTAAATTTAGCCGATTTATTAGACCAGTCCTGAACCCAACGCTCTCCGATTTCTGTATGGGACTTACTAGTATCAAACAGGTAGAAGTCAACCGCGCAGATACTTATCCAACTGTTATTGAAGAATTCAAATCGTGGGCGCATATCGATCAAGAAGAATACGTGTTATGCTCTTGGGGGTCATTTGACCGAAAAATGTTTATCAAAGACTGCCAACTCCACGACCTAGAACACCGCTGGGCCAAACAACATATCAATCTAAAAGAACAATATATGAAAATCAACCGTTTACACCGTGGTATGGGACTCAAAGCCGCGCTCAAACGCGAAGGATTAGAGTTTGTTGGTACGCCTCATCGGGGTATTTCTGATGCAGAAAATACGGTTGGCATTTTTTTGAAATATTTTGGAGTCTGGAAATTATAATCGTTTTATGCTCAATAAAATAAAACAAAAATGGTACAAATGGACCGAACGCGCCGTCCATTTGAACATAGGGACAATCTTGCCATTGGAAAGACCCGGAACAGGGTATGGAGGTTGGATTATTCCTTCGTCTCAACTACATAAAGATTCAATTGTCTATTTAATAGGTGCAGGAGAAGATATTTCTTTCGACTTGGCCGTAGCCGACCAGTACGGCTGCTCGGTACATATTGTGGATCCAACTCCAGTCTCACAAGCACATATCGAGATGGTTCGCACACATTTATTAACAGGCAAACCAATACCGCTTCAAAATACACCTACAGGGGTTTACCCCTTTTATTCCCCTGATATGGCTCAAAAACTAATTTTACACCCAGTTGGGCTTTGGAACGAAAATACGACCCTCCGTTTTTATGCCCCAGCCGACCCAAGCCATGTATCTCATTCCTTGGTGAATTTGCAAAAAACAGAACGGTATATCGAAGTTCCAGTCGTACGGCTTTCCGAATTAATGGCTCAAAATGGGCATTCAACTATTGATTTACTCAAAATTGATATTGAAGGTGCTGAATACACCGTATTAGACACGATTTTAGAAGATAAAATCCCCATTAATATCATTTGTGTAGAGTACGACGAATCGTCCCGCAATCATTTTGATGGTAAATATATGGATCGTATTGAAAATTCGTTGCGAAAATTGGTCGAAGCGGGCTATACCATTGCCGCAAAAGAGCCTGATTGCCATAATTATACCCTTATACACCAGCGCCTCTTGACTCCCGAATGAAGGTAGCATTAGTCAATACTTACGCTCATGGCGGTGCCGGTATTGCCTGCCGCAGGCTTCAAACTGCCCTGCAAACGCAAGGTTTGGAAACGGCTATTTTATACCGCGATACCCACGGCTCGAAATGGCCATTTTATGCCGAACGCCTTTCGTTCCTGCCTTATGAGCACGATAAATCAGTTCGTTTTTCCTATTCATTGGCCAATTTTGGTACAGACATTAGCCAACATCCCGATATCAAATCTGCCGATATTATCCATTTACACTGGATAAATCAAGGCTTTTTATCACTAAAAAACATACAACAACTCGCCGCAACCGGCAAACCTATTTTCTGGACACTACACGATATGTGGGCGTTTACCGGAGGTTGTCACTACGCTCGAGGTTGTACCCATTATTTACAATCGTGTGGCAATTGTCCATACCTACGCGCACCCAACGAAAACGACCTTTCCAATCGAATTTGGAAACGTAAACAATCGTATTTCCCACCCAATATACATTTTATCACTTGTAGCGAATGGCTCGCCCAAGAAGCCCGAAATTCAGGATTATTGCGCAATTTCCATATTCAAAGTATCCCCAATCCTATTGACACCGCTATTTTTGCACCGATTACACAGGCACAACGAATTTCAATTCGGACGCAATTGGGTATATCTCCCGCAGCGCATCTTTTGTTATTTGTTGCGATGAAAGTAAGTGAAGAACGCAAAGGGTTTAAATATCTTTTGGAGGCTTTGCAATATTTAAAAAAGGAATATCCCAACCAAGTATATGAAGTGTTGGTGTTAGGCAAAGCGGATGCAGCAGCCATCGACCAACTCCCCTACCCTACCCATACACTAGGTATGGTAACAGATATTGTAGCCTTGTCTCAATGGTACGCTGTAGCAGATGTATTTATCATTCCATCTCTGGAAGATAATTTACCCAATACCGTAATGGAATCACTGGCGTGCGGCACGCCGGTCGTTGGTTTCCAAACTGGTGGCATTCCGGAAATGGTGGACGATGCTCAAAATGGCTATATTGTACCCCAACGCGATAGTGCAGGACTGGGCAAATCTATTTTTCAGGTATTATCATCCCACGACCGATTGGCAGCATTCAGAACCGCAGCACGCGAAAAAGTATTACGAGCCTATACATTGGATGTCATTAGCAAACGTTATCTAGACGCATACCAGAAAGCACTTTAGGAAATTATTTTAAAACGAAATTACCAACATCAGGTAAAATTATTTTAAAGAAACTATTTCTTTTCCCAAGAACCTTTGTACCTTTGCGCGGTTTTTATAAATAAGTGCTCTAAACTTGCTAAAAATTTGGCAAAACAGGTCAAAAGAGTACTGAATACCAAACATCATTTCGAGATTATGGCAAATATTGGTCGTATTAAACAAATCATCGGCGCGGTTGTGGACGTAGAGTTCGGCGGTGCTGATAGCAAACTACCTGGGATTCTTAACGCCCTTGAACTAAAGCGCCCCGACGGTACTGTACTGGTTATGGAGGTGCAACGCCACTTAGGCGAAGATAGCGTTCGTACCATTTCTATGGACTCTACGGATGGCTTAACACGCGGTATGGAATGCGTTGACACCGGTCGTACCATTGCAATGCCTACTGGCGAAGCGATTAAAGGTCGTTTGTTCAATGTAGTAGGCGAACCTATCGATGGTTTGAGGCCTGTTCCAAAAGATAAAAATTCATATTCTATCCACCGCAAACCACCATTGTACGAAGACCTCTCCACAGAGCGCGAGATCCTTTACACTGGTATTAAGGTAATCGACTTGATCGAGCCTTATGCAAAAGGTGGTAAAATTGGTCTTTTCGGTGGTGCCGGTGTTGGTAAAACCGTATTGATCCAAGAATTGATCAATAATATTGCAAAAGCTTACGACGGTGTATCTGTATTTGCTGGTGTGGGTGAACGTACCCGCGAAGGTAATGACTTGATGCGCGAAATGTTGGAAGCAGGTATCATCAAGTATGGTGAAAAATTCATGCACTCCATGGAAGAAGGCGGCTGGGATCTGGATAGCGTTGATTACAACGAAATGAAGGACTCTAAAGCAACTTTCGTATTCGGACAAATGAACGAACCACCAGGCGCCCGTGCTCGTGTAGCACTTTCTGGTTTAAGTATCGCTGAATATTACCGCGATGGTGATATGACGGATCCTTCTGGCGGTCGCGATATCCTGTTCTTTATCGACAATATCTTCCGCTTTACACAAGCGGGTTCTGAGGTGTCAGCCCTTTTGGGTCGTATGCCTTCAGCGGTGGGTTACCAGCCTACATTGGCAACAGAGATGGGTTTGATGCAAGAACGTATCACTTCTACTAAGCGTGGTTCTATCACCTCAGTACAAGCGGTATATGTACCTGCCGATGACTTGACGGATCCTGCTCCTGCTACAACATTTGCTCACTTGGATGCTACAACGGTATTGAGTCGTAAAATTGCTGCCCTTGGTATCTACCCTGCGGTGGATCCTTTGGACTCTACTTCTCGTATCCTTGATCCAAAAATCATTGGTGATGAGCACTATAACTGCGCACAAAGGGTAAAAATGATCCTTCAGCGCTACAACGAATTGCAAGATATTATCGCGATCCTCGGTATGGAAGAACTTTCCGACGATGATAAACTTGTAGTAAGTCGTGCACGTCGTGTTCAACGTTTCCTTTCTCAACCTTTCCACGTGGCCGAACAGTTCACAGGTATGAAAGGAGTATTGGTACCGATTGACGAAACAATCCGCGGCTTTAATATGATTATGGACGGCGAATTAGACATGTACCCAGAGGCTGCTTTCAATTTAGTAGGTAATATTGACGCGGCTATCGAAAAAGGTAAGAAAATCCTCGCTGAAGCCAGCAACTAATCTAAATTTCTAGCAAACAATGAACTTAGTTATATTGTCACCCGAAAAAGAGATTTTCACTGGCGCAGTTAAATCTGTACAAGCACCCGGTGTCGATGGAGGTTTCCAACTCCTCGAAAACCACGCTGCTATGGTCTCTGCACTCGGCAAAGGAGTAGTAAATATAGTCACTGAAAAAGGCGATAAATTGTCCTATTCCGTCGATGGCGGATTTTTGGAAACCTTGAATAACGAAGTAGCATTACTCGTTTCAGGCGTTACACAAGGATAATTTCTTTTGCTTCTTTTTAAAATAGTAATCCCGAACATAGCAAATTGCTGTGTTCGGGATTTTTTTATTTACTACAAATATTTACATTATTAGCGTTAAAATTATAAATTTGTCACTTCCACTGTAAAATCATACTTTTCGTACTTCCCGTAATCCTCGCAAGATTGTATATTGGTTTTTACAAAACGAATGATCTTTGTCCCAATGGTATCGCTAAAATTCAAATTGTCAGGACTGGAATTAGTAGTTAGTGTAATGGTGCTATCCACACCTGGCATTTGAACGTTCATCGTTACATCAGCCGCTCCTTCCCAAATACAATCAATCAAACAAGGGCAACGGTATTCGTTGGCTTCTTTAATACAAATCGTAGTATTATGGTCTGTAAAAGTAGCACAGTCTTGCCATTTAATAGTTGCTGTATTTCCGCTCACCTCATTTAAGTTGGTGCCCTCGTCTTTTTTACATTGGATTGCGCAGGTAAGTGTTAACAGCGCAAGCATGGTTAAAAATAGTTTGTTCATAGTATAATGTGTTTTAGAAAAATATTCGATTCATTGAACAGAATTACGCTAAATGGTGCATAATAGTTGGGTAGTAGCACCACAAATAGCATTTACGTTAATTAATAGGGGTATATTTTTCACCACTCTGTTTTCTAACGAAAAAAATGCCGTCCTTTGCAACAAATAAAAACACACATGTCAAAAGCAGCACTCTTTATCCTCGATGGCTGGGGACTAGGCCCAAAACCTTCCTCCGATGCGATCGCCAATGCAAAAACGCCGTATTTCCATTCTCTAATGGCTAATTACCCGCATAGCACCCTCGTCACTTATGGCGAAGATGTGGGCTTACCCGAAGGACAAATGGGTAATTCCGAGGTAGGACACCTTAATATAGGCGCAGGACGTATCGTTTGGCAAGAACTCGCCCGTATCAATAAAGCGATTCGGGATGGATCATTTAGCGATAATGAGGTATTAGCCGCTGCTTTCCAACACGCACGAGACAATAAGGTAGGACTACACTTTATGGGACTGGTATCGGATGGTGGCGTACATTCACATATCAAACATTTGGAAGAATTGTGTAGCATGACCACCAAATATGGGATAGAAAAAGCCTATATCCATGCTTTTACTGATGGTCGCGACTGTGACCCGAAGAGCGGATTGGGCTTTATGACTCAATTACTTGATGCCACAAAAGATCAACCGGTAGAACTAGCCACTATTATTGGCCGCTATTACGCTATGGATCGCGACAAACGCTGGGAACGCGTCAAAATCGCTTATGATTTGATGGTTTTTGGTGAAGGGGAAGTCGAAACATCTCCATTGGAAGCCATACAACAACAGTATGATGCAGGTATTACTGATGAGTTCTTACCAGCAATGGTCGTCACCCGCGAGGGCATGATCCAACCTGATGATGTTGTGATTGCTTTTAATTTCCGTACCGACCGCTGCCGCGAAATATCACAAGTACTCACACAACAGGATATGCCAGAATATGATATGCAGGCATTATCACTCTATTATGTGACAATGACGCGCTACGATGAAACATTTCACGATGTAAAAGTAGTGTATGAAAAAGATGATATTTCCCTCACCATGGGCGAAGTACTCGAAAACGCAGGCAAAACACAAGTACGCATTGCCGAAACAGAAAAATATCCACACGTTACTTTCTTTTTCTCAGGAGGCCGCGAGGTCCCGTTTGAGGGCGAACGACGCTTAATGGTTCCATCCGCCAAAGTGGCTACTTATGACCTCCAACCTGAAATGAGTGCCCCTGAAATTACGGAGGCTATTATGAAGGACATCAAGGAAATGACTCCCGACTTTATTTGTCTTAATTTTGCTAATGCTGACATGGTAGGCCATACTGGTGTTTTTTCAGCGGCTATTACAGCCGCCGAGACGGTCGATCAATGTATGGCAAAAATAGTGCCCCTTGCGCTGGAACACGGTTATGATTGCGTGGTCATTGCCGACCATGGTAACTCCGATTATATGATCAACGAAGATGGGTCGCCCAATACCGCCCATACCATGAACCCAGTTCCTTGTATCGTCGTGAGCAATAAAGATATCAAAAGTGTCAAAAATGGCCGTTTAGCCGATGTATCTCCTACCCTTTTGGATCTAATGGGCATACAAGCACCGCCTGAAATGACCGGAGAATCACTGGTGACATTTAAATAGTACAAATAGAGGCGAATAAAAAATACTTTTATAGCATTACGGATTTCTGTAACTATCCAGCCGCCGCCCAAATTCCCGTAGGGCATGTATGCTTATAGAGTGGAATGAAAAACTGGCTCAATTCCCGTAGGAAATGTATGTTATTTTGTACGTTTTTTACATGAAATCCCTACGGGATTTGGGCGATCCTCCCTATTTAGCCTATAAACATACATCCCTACGGGAATTTGGGCAGCGGCTAGATAGTTGCGGATTCCTTATTCGCCTCTGTATTTTCCGCCTAAAATATCGGCTGCGGATGATTTTAGGCTTATATCATCCAATAGCAAAGCCTCCTGTAGTATTTCAACGAATCTGACTTCTTTTTGGAGAAAATCCGCCATATCGACAAAGGTAATGCCCATGATAGCAGCACGATCCTTTTTGTCCAACAAACCATGTTCATTGGAGAGCATTGTCCCACGGGGGAAACACACCTCCACACCTGCTTTTTTGCGGACTTTCCCAATATAACAAACCCATGATTTACGGGTATAAAAAGCCGTATTGTATTTCATCGATTCTTGCAATTGGCTATCGGCACTTAGTATCGTTTCACGGATCAAATAGAGCATTTCCAAGTGCGTTTGCTCCTGTTGCTCATAAAATTCGTTAATGTTGAAATGTTTTGGCATATTTTTTTAAATCAAGTAATTAAGTGTTTCCAATTGTGGCAACAATCGATTTTCACATCTTTAAGTCATCTTCCTCAAACAATAACGTTAAATCTCTAAAAATCCCGAAATAGCGGCGTAACTTTGCATCGTATTAGAGGTCTAAGCCTCTTTCATCAATTATACAATTATGACAAGTATCACATTATTTACGCTGCTATTTCTCGGTAACTTGGGAGCTACTGAGTTTGTGCTCATTTTCTTGGTCGTCCTGCTCCTTTTTGGTGGCCAAAAGATACCGGAACTCATGCGCGGCCTTGGTCGTGGCATCCGTGAGTTCAACAGTGCAAAAAATTCTGTTGAAGACGAAATCCGTCAGGGTATGCGCGACGCAGAAAAAGATAAGATTGGGAAGTAATTCGCTTAAGTACTTGGACATAATTAATTGTGTCCAAGTACAAAAATCATTGAACATTTAGAATTTAATATTTCTATGTGTTCAATGATTTATTTCAGTAGCCTACTTTACCATAAATTCTATGGATGACCCATAAAACACCTTATGCGTCGCCTTGATAAAATCGCTGTCCTTACACTCGTAAATATTCACAAATTGCTGTGGGTTACGATCTGCTAAAGGAAACCAACTGCTCTGGATTTGTACCATCAAACGATGTCCTTTTTGGAAGGTATGTGCAATATCAGGCAACGAAAATTTCACCTGTGTAGGTTGATTTGGCACAAATGCCTCTGGAAATTCAAAACTATTCCTGTAGCGTCCCCGCATAATTTCGCCCCTTACCAACATTTGGTAGCCGCCCATTGGCAAACCATTATCGACTGTTGATAAAGTATCCGGAAATACATCTATTATTTTGACGACCCAATCGGCATCTGTGCCTGTGGTACTGACTAATAAATTAGCAATAACGGCTCCCGTCATGGTTATATCCGATTCCAATACAGGTGTCGAATACGTGAGTACATCGGGCCGACGTGCAGCAAAGCGTTGGTCGTCAATCATATATTCCTTTGTCCTTCTTAGATGAATATCCTCGGTATAAGGGACAGGTTTGGAGGGATCGCTGATAAACGCATCAAAAGGTGCTACTTCTTCTTTTTCTACTGCCGTATTGCTCAATAAACCATTGGATTTCAAATAAAAAAGTGTAGGCTTGGCTTCTGCTGGTGGCCATTGACTGTAATTGGCCCATTTATTCGTACCTGTTTCAAAAATGGTAGCATCATTCAAATTGAGCGCACCTTTCCCTTTTAAATGGTATTCAAAAAACGGAAATTCAATCTCTTTGGCGTAATAATCGCTTGTTTTTGCATCAAATTTGACATGACCAAGGCGATCACCTGCGCCACGCGCCCAACCACCATGTACCCAAGGCCCCATTACAATACGGTTAGAAACGGTAGGTTTGTTTTGTTTTTCGATGGTTTTGTACAATTGCCAAGCACCATAACAGTCTTCTGCATCAAATAATCCACCCACCACCATTACAGCGGGTTGCACCTCTTTCAAGTGCGGTTGTGGTGAACGTGCGCGCCACCAAGCATCGTAATTGGGGTGCGCCATTAAATCGTTCCAAAAAGGTACTTTCCCTTTCAAATACCGTTCATTGTAGTTGCGCAAAGCACCTGCTTTTAGGTAAAAATCATAGTTATCGGGGGTATTCCAGCCTTCAAAACCGGGTTGTCCTTTAGTGGTAGGTTGTGGACGTGGTAACCCAAACCCCGAATAAAACGAAAATGCATCCATCACAAAAAATGCGCCATTGTGGTGGAAATCATCGCCTATAAACCAATCCGTTACAGGAGCCTGCGGTGATACCGCCTTAATGGCTGGATGATTGGCCAAAATAGCCATTGTTGCGTAAAAACCGGGGTACGAAATGCCGTAAACACCAACATTGCCATTATCATTATTCAAATTAGCCAATAGCCAATCAGCAGTATCGTAAGTATCGGTAGATTCATCCACAGTAATTGGGGCGGTAGCGGGTACGTCCTTATTACCTTTTTTCTTTTTTTCCACTTTTACAGGTGCGGCAACAACAGGTTTAGGCAAAAAAGGCCTTACATCAACAAAATCGCCTTCACTCATATACTTCCCCCTTACATCCTGAAAAACGAAGATATAGCCAGACTCCGCCAAGTTCATATTTTGGAAAGTGGTTGGAAATTGATCTGTACCATAAGGTGAGCACGAATACGGTGTACGCTTGAGTAGAATTGGATACGATTTGGTATTGTCCTTAGGCGCATAAATGGAAGTAAACAACTTAATGCCATCGCGCATCGGTACCATAACTTCAGTTTTGGTATAATTATCGCGGATATAGGCGGCATAATCGGTCGTTTGCGCCGTAATATTGCCCGAAAGCAATAATAAAATGGATAAAGCGGAATAAATGAAATGGGTAATTTTTAGCATTTGCGTTGAATTATTTTTAAATAACCTTTAGGAATTATTTTAAGGCCATCGCAAAGTTAACTAAAATTGTAGTCTTGCAAAAAAACTTGATTCACTATTCAGTTATGCTTCCCACAAAAACGAAGCCCCTTTGTTACATCTTTGCAACAAAGGGGCTTAAAAATTTATACATTCAAAACCTTAAAATATTCAATTTATCTTGTACAAAAGCATATTATACATTAAACCTAAAGTGCATAATATCGCCATCTCCCACCACATATTCTTTACCTTCAACAGCCATTTTACCCGCCTCTTTCACCTTCGCTTCCGAACCTAAGGTCGTGAAATCGCTGAATTTAATAACCTCTGCGCGGATAAAACCTTTTTCAAAATCGGAGTGGATAACACCAGCCGCTTCCGGTGCTTTTGCGCCACGACGTACTGTCCAAGCGCGTACCTCTTTTTCGCCAGCCGTGAAATACGTGATTAAATCAAGCAACGCATAGCAAGAACGGATCAAACGGTTTTTGCCCGGTTCTTCCAAGCCCATCATTTCCAAAAACTCATTTTGTTCGTCTAGGGTTTCCATTTCTGCGATTTGCGCTTCGATACCTGCCGAAACAAGGATCACTTCTGCGTTTTCACCCGCCACCGATTTTTTGAATGCTTCTGTGTGTTTATTGCCCGTTTGGATAGAGGCTTCGTCCACATTGCAAACATAAAGTACGGGTTTAGAGGTCAGCAAAGACAGGTCTTTCAACACAATACGAACGCTTTCCTCATCTAGTTCTTTTAATAAGGTACGGACTTGTTTGCCTTGTTCCAAATGTGGTTTTATCAAATTAAGGACTTCCAACATTTTTATTTCGTCCTTATTGCCCATTTTGGCAGCGCGGGCCGTCTTGTCGATACGTTTTTCAACGGTTTCCAAGTCTTTTAGCCCCAATTCAATATCAATCACCTCTTTATCACTCACGGGATCTACTGCGCCATCCACGTGGACAATATTATCATCATCGAAGCAACGTACCACGTGAACAATGGCATCCACTTCACGGATATTAGCCAAAAACTGGTTACCTAAGCCTTCACCCTGGCTAGCACCTTTGATCAAACCTGCAATATCCAAAATTTCAACAGTAGTGGGCACTACGCGCTGAGGATTTACGATAGATGACAACTGATCTAAACGCTTGTCGGGAACTGTAATAATGCCCAAATTTGGGTCTTTTGTGGCAAATGGATAGTTCGCTGCCAAGGCTTTTGCGTTGGTCAAAGCGTTAAATAAAGTGGATTTGCCTACGTTGGGTAAGCCTACAATACCGCACTGGAGTGGCATAATGTGGATTTCAGATTTGTTGTAAAAAAAACGGGCGCAAAGATAGCAATTATTTGGGAAACGAATAAAAAATGTCGTACTTTTGCGCCCTTATGATAGACGAGCAGATTCAACCACAAGAGCAGCCGGAGCAGCCTAAGCCGGCTTCTGACTATGGTGCCAGTAGTATCACGGCACTCGAAGGATTAGAGGCAGTACGCAAACGCCCAGGTATGTATATCGGCAGTACCGATATTAAAGGTTTACACCATTTGGTATGGGAAGTCGTTGATAACTCCATCGACGAGCACTTGGCCGGGCATTGTACCAATATCGACGTAATCATGCACACCAATAATAGTATCACCGTCACAGATAATGGCCGTGGTATTCCTACTGGTATCCACCCAAAACTCCAAAAATCCGCCCTTGAGGTGGTTATGACAGTATTACACGCAGGTGGTAAATTTGATAAGGACACCTATAAAGTATCGGGCGGTTTGCACGGCGTGGGTGTTTCTTGTGTGAATGCCCTTTCCATCCATTTGCGCGCTGAAGTACACCGCGAAGGCAAAGTATTTGAGCAAGAATATAGTCAAGGTAAGCCATTGTACGATGTACGTGAAATAGGTACGACCGAAAAGCGCGGCACTGTCATCAATTTTTTGCCCGATGATACCATCTTTGAAACCGCTGAATATAAATACGATATTCTGGCGCACCGTTTACGTGAATTATCCTTTTTGAACAAAGGCTTAACATTGACTTTGGTGGATGAGCGCGAAAAGGACGAAGACGGTTTTAAACGTGAAACATTCCATTCCGAAGGTGGTTTGCAAGAATTTGTGCTTTGGATTGATGAGGCTAAACAACGATTGATCGAAAAGCCCATTTATATCACAGCCCGCGAAGAAGGTGTAGAAGTGGAAGTGGCCATGATGTATAATACCTCCTACTCGGAGAATGTCATGTCATTTGTAAATAATATCAGCACCCGCGATGGTGGTACACACGTGAGTGGTTTCCGCCGTGCTTTAACCCGCGAATTCAAGAAATATGGCGAAGATGGCGGCTTTTTCAAAAAAATCACCTTCGCTATTTCCGGTGAAGACTTTATGGAGGGCTTAACCGCTATTGTATCTGTAAAAGTACCAGAACCACAGTTTAAGGGTCAAACTAAGGGCGAATTGGGTAATAGCGAGATTACAGGTATCGTTTCGCGTTGCGTGGGCGATGCCCTAAAAACATTTTTGGAAGAAAACCCCAACCAAGCGCGCCGTATCATTGATAAGGTGATCCTTGCCGCTACCGCCCGTAACGCTGCCCGTAAGGCGCGCGAAATGGTGCAGCGCAAAGGTGCGTTAACAGGTAGTGGTTTGCCAGGTAAATTGGCCGATTGCTCCAGCCGCATCCCCGAAGAAAGCGAGGTATTCCTTGTCGAAGGAGACTCGGCGGGTGGTACAGCCAAACAAGGGCGCAACCGTCATATTCAGGCCATCTTGCCATTAAGGGGTAAGATCCTAAATGTAGAGAAAGCCCTAGAGCATAAAATCTACGAAAACGAGGAGATAAAAAATATTTTCACGGCCTTGGGCGTGAGTATTTCTGAAAATGACGAAGGGTTACGGATTCTGAATGTAGAAAAATTACGTTACCACAAAGTTGTAATTATGTGTGACGCCGATATTGATGGTAGCCACATTTCTACTTTGATCCTTACTTTCTTTTTCCGTTATATGCGCCCTTTGATCGAACGTGGACACATATTTATCGCTCAACCGCCGCTTTATTTGGTCAAGAAAGGCAAAAATCAACGCTATTGCTGGAATGATAAGCAACGCAAAGAGGCCACTTTTGATTTCTCCGGTGGCCGCGAAGACGATGATTCCGTAAAAGTACAACGCTATAAGGGTCTTGGTGAAATGAACGCAGAGCAACTTTGGGAAACCACCATGGATCCTAATACCCGTATCCTTAAAATCGTTACCATTGATGATGCAGCAGAAGCAGACCGTATGTTTGCTATGCTTATGGGCGACGAGGTACCACCACGCCGTGCGTTTATAGAGGCCAATGCCAAATATGCACGTATTGACGCATAGGAACGATAAAACAGAGGCATGAAACAGACTACTTCTTTCAAAGAAAGTCTCTGCAAAAAAAAGTAAAAATATTTGTTGTTTTTCATCTAATCGTTGTACCTTTGCGCTCCCAAACGGGAATAAGTCAAAATATTGGGGCTAATTACCTCATTTTCAACGATTAAAAGTTATTATTTAGAATATGGCACATCATAAGTCGGCTCTAAAGCGGATTCGTCAGAACGAAAAACGTCGTTTACAGAATCGCTATTACAAAAAATCAGCGCGTACAGCAATCAAAAATTTGCGCGAACTGAAAGATGCCGGTGAGGCAGAAAAGTTTTTACCAAAAATCGTTTCTATGATCGATCGTTTGGCAAAACGCGGTACTATCCATAAGAATAAAGCGGCAAACCTCAAGAGTGGTTTGGCGAAGCACGTAAACGCGCTTTCCTCTAATTAATTCTTTCGACTTGGACTGATCTGTTCAAGCCTTTAAAATATATTTTTACACGAGTCACCCCGGTTCTTCCGGTGGTGACTCGTGTTGTTTGTGTATATTTACACCCAAATTTTAAATCTATCACTTATGCGCCAACTGCTACTTATTTTCTTTACCCTTGGAGTTGCGTCCTTATTATCGGCCCAAACCTCCTATATCCATTGCGGAAATTTAATTACGATGGAAAAGGGAGAACCAATTACGCTTTCTAAAAAAACTGTGGTGGTAGTGGCCAATAAAATAGATCGTATTGAAGATGGTTTTCTTCCCGCAACTAAAGATATAACGGTCGTGGATTTGAAAAATGCGACCGTTTTACCGGGTCTCATCGATTGCCATGTGCACATCGAATGGGAACAAAGCAAAACGACTTATACCGAAAAATTCACCCTTAACTTAGAAGATATTGCCTTCCGATCGGCCATTTATGCCAAACGAACGCTCGACAAAGGCTTTACCACCGTACGCGACCTGGGCGGACAAGGCGTAAATATTGCGCTACGCAATGCCATCAACAACGGTTGGGCGGTTGGACCAAGAATCTATACCTCTGGACGAATTTTGAGCATAACAGGAGGCCACGGCGATGGTACCACAGGTGCAAGACACGATTTATTCGATCCGCCACCCAATGCCGAAGATGGTATTGCCGATGGCCCCGATGCTTGCCGCACCGCCGTTCGTACTCAGTTCAAGCGCGGTGCCGATTGTATCAAAGTATGTGCGACTGGCGGTGTCATTAGCCTAGCGCGCGATGGTAGTCTGCCCCATTACGCTTACGACGAACTCGAGACTATTGTACAAACTGCACGCGACTTGGGTATGCCCGTAGCCGCGCATGCGCATGGAGACGAAGGTATTCGCCGTGCCATTTTGGCAGGTGTAAATAGTATTGAACATGGTACCTATATGTCAGATTCTACGATGGATTTGATGATTAGCCATAACACCTGGTATGTACCTACTTTAACCGCAGCATGGGCGGTGGCCGATAGTGCCCGTTTGTCCAAAGGTTTTTTCCCCGAAGTAGTCCGTTTAAAAGCCTTGGAAATAGGCCCTAAAATAGAAGGTACGCTAAAACGTGCCTATAAAAAAGGCGTTCCTATCGTTTTTGGAACAGATGCTGGTGTATATCCGCACGGCAAAAACAATTTAGAATTTGCCTTTATGGCACGCGCAGGCATGAGCAATCGGGATATTCTGCGTTCGGCAACCGTGAATGCCGCCAGTTTATTGGGTTGGAGCGATAAAATAGGAACAATCGAAAAAGGAAAATTTGCGGATATGATTGCCGTAGAAAACGACCCTATGGTGGACATGAAGACAATGGAAAAGGTGATTTGGGTGATGAAGGATGGGAAGGTGATCGGGATTGCATCAGGACACAATTAATTGCGACTATCGACTTGTATTTTTTTAAAAACATCATAGTAGTATAATAAAAAAGCAGATACTGTACATTGGCAATGCACAGTATCTGCTAAAATGAAAAAAATTAATGGGCAACAACTACTTTTTGTACACTTTCCTTACCACTTTCTCCGTATTTAAGGATATACACGCCGTTGGGTAATTGGCTGGTATTGATTGCGGTGGTTTGTATTGCGGTATAATATTTTGATAACACAATACCACCCGTTATATCATATAAGCCTAACGTACCACTAAAAGGTATTTCAAATTGCAACGACAACAGGTCTTGCACCGGATTAGGACTTATAGAGAGGTGATTGTCCACATACACCTCCTTGATGCCCACTGGTATGGAGTCGCATATAGTACCAACCTCAGCCCCTAAATTAAAATTAGGAAAATAATTAATCGTCCAAGCAGTCCAGCGTGGTAATACAAAACTATGTTGCTTAAAATCGCATGCTAAGCCCTGCTCATTGGGTTTATTGATCACATGGAGTACCCTTGTGCCATTACCACCTGCCATATAAATCTTTCCATCTGGGGCATTCCGCATTTGGAAAAAAGTAGCAGGAAAAAAGCCGTCTTGCAAAAAGCCATCATAAGCCTCAATAAGGATAGGATTGGCTACCGCAATGGAATCATCGCTGATATCCATTTGAAATAATTGTTCAGTATTATTAAAATAAACATATTTGGAGTTCGGTGAAATAACTAGTCCTGCCGCTGGACAGTTTGTGCTGCTATCAGGATAGGGGAAACGAGGGAATTTGACCAATCGCAATAGATTGAATTGACCTTGGCAGCGGTCAAAATGGTATATTTCTATTTCTCCCTCCCTTACTATCCTACAAAACTTACGCCCATCCGCAGAAAATCCACTTTGCGTATTGCCTGCTTCTAAATTGTATTCATTTACAGGCAGTTCAACAAAATAAGGGGGATCGTCTATTTCAAATATACCTGTAAGTGTAAAGGGGGTATGTGGTAATGGCAACGATTGCAATACGGGGAGCTGTAACCCTTGTGGCGTAAGTAATATTGTCCAAAACTCGCGACCAGTACCACGGGGCGCAACAATCCACCAATCGCGTCCATTGGCATGCTTTACCGCCGATACCGCATCGACCAAACTATCGGTAATAGCTAGTT
>JBEAVK010000284.1:0-3147 GCA_041160955.1 Bacteroidota bacterium | reverse complement strand
CTTTTAATGGGAAAACCGAGTTAAATACTGTTACGAGTGAAAAAGGGAATTTTACAAACGCTTCAGCTGCTTTTTCAGCAAATAGTATTTTCAACTTCATTGAAAGAGGAGTAACTCACGATGCTGATTTTTCTTTCTTAGATGATTTGGGTAATGAGTGGGCTGACTTTATTAAGATTCAGGTGAGTATTCCGGGGTAAAGTGAACCACCTATTCCGGAGTAAAGTGAACCACTCATTCCGGAGTAAAGTGAACCACCTATTCCGGAGCAAAGTGAACCACTCATTCCGGAGCAAAGTGAACCACTTTTTTGAGGATGATTTGACATCTATATTCGGTTTTAAAAACCTGATATGGCAAATCAAATTATTCCTATGTCTAAATTGAGAAAGTTTTTAAAATTAAGTTTTGAAGGTAAATCTCTGCGTCAAATTAGTGAGCTGACAGGAATGTCACGCAATACTATTTTTAAATACAATGATTTACTTAAAAAACATCCCTTGTCTCAAAAGGAGCTCGCTAATCTCAGTGATAAGGAGTTATACTCCATTGTTTACCCCCCTGCTGTTGAAAAGCAGGCTCACGAGGTTTTATATGGCTTGTTTCCAGAAATGGATGTAAAATTAAGTAGGGTTGGAGTTACAAAATTTATGCTCTGGGAGCAATATAAACAAAACCACCCAGAAGGCCTGCAATATTCACGGTTTTGTGAACACTACAAAAGATATGAGAAAAGTCAGCAGATTACCTGTGTTTTAGAACACAAAGCAGGAGACAAGATGATGGTAGATTTTGCTGGTAAGAAGCTTTATTTAATTGACAAAGAAACCGGTGAGGCGATACCTGTGGAGTTTTTTGTTGCTATTCTTCCATGCTCCCAATATACCTATGCAGAAGCATGTTTGAGTCAACAGACTCCTGACTTTTTACATTGTCTCGGTAATGCCCTCAGTTGGTTTGGTGGCGTTCCTGAGGCTATTGTGACAGACAATCTCAAACCTTCTGTCAATAAGGCCAGTAGGTATGATCCTGAGATTAATCATAGTATGTCTGATTTTGCTGACCATTACGATACGGTGGTACTGCCAACCCGTGTTAAGAAGCCAAAGGACAAAGCACTGGTTGAATCGGCCGTAAATATACTGTACACAAGGATTTATGCACCTTTACACGATAGGGTCTTTCATACCTTGCAAGAATTAAACGATGCCGTCACCGAGTTGCTGTGTAAGCACAACCAGCAATATTTTCAAGGCAAGACTATAAGCCGCAAACAACAATTTGATACCTTAGAACGCAATGTTCTCAAACCCCTTCCTACTCTTGCTTTTGAACAGAAAACTTATTTACAGGCTAAAGTGCATCCAAATTGCCATGTAATGCTTGGAAAAGACAAGCACCATTATTCTGTTCCCTACCAATATATTGGAAAAAAAGTGGAGATCGGCTATACATCTCAAAGAGTAGAGGTATATCTAAAATATGAGAGAATTGCTATTCACCAGCGAACAAGAACGCCATACAGATACACGACTAACGAAGCACATCTTCACCCCAGACATCAATTTTATCAAAACTGGAGCAGGGATCATTTTATAAAACAAGGAATGAAAATAGGCCCCAATACACTTAGGTTAGTCGAACAGATGTTTCTGCAATGTAAGCACCCTGAACAAGCGTTTAAGGGGTGTCAGGGGGTATTACAATTGGCATCAAAACACGGCAACCATCGTATTGAGGCGGCGGCTTCTGTTTGTATTCAGTACGACTTTGTATCTTATAGCAAACTGGACAGAATACTTACTCTAACCCAGAAAGGTCTTTTAGCATCCTCCAATGACGACAACCAGAATGTAAATATTGACCATAAAAACATCCGCGGAGAATCCTATTATAAATAAATTGTAAAAAGATGAATTACCAAAAAACACTGGAGTTAATGCGCTCCTTACGCCTGATAGGCATGGCCGATCGATACAACGCAATTATGGAAACGCCCATCCACCAGCGACCAGATGCTGTGGTGATTTTAGCTCAACTCGTAGAGGCGGAAGAATTATATCGGAATAATCGCAGAATGCTTAGCGCTATAAAAAATGCACGATTTAGATATCAGGCATCTCTCAATGATGTGATATACTCAGATCAAAGAAACATTACCAGAGAGATAATTACCTCACTGGCCGACTGCTCCTTTGTTGACAGGGGAGAAAATATAATCATTACTGGAGCTACTGGCTGTGGAAAAAGTTATTTAGCTTCCGCTCTGGGTTATCAGGCTTGTACAAAAGGTAAAAGAGTGGCTTACTTTTCATTGCCCAAATTACTGAGTAAGCTGAAATCTGATAAGCTTGACGGCAGCTTCCGAAAAGAAATGGATAGAATAGAAAATAAAAATCTACTTATTCTTGATGACTGGGGGCTTACGCCCCTGGATACCGCTGCACGCCTTGCACTGCTACAGATTATTGAGGATAGACACAGCAGATACTCAACTATTATAACCTCTCAGCTACCTATATCTGCCTGGCATCAGTATATAAATGAAAACACAGTGGCGGATGCTATCTTAGACAGAATTATTCATCAGGCACACAGAATCGAGCTTAAAGGCGAATCATTACGTAAAACAACAAAAATATATGCCGGATGAGAAGATACGAGAAATACATTCGAGCAAGTGTGGAAAACGAGAATAATTCTATCGAATTATTTCCCGTTTCCCACAACTACAAAGTTATGACGATGATGATTTATTTTAATTATTAGATTAACTTCGCTGATAATATCAGTGAGGAGTACCACACTTTTATCTGAAAAAGTTCAGTTATTTTTTTAATTTTTTTAACCCGTCAAATCATACTCTGAGGTGGCTCAGTTTGACCGGAATGAGTGGCTCAGTTTGCCCCGGAATCACTGGCTCAGTTTGCCCCGGATTTAGTGGCTCAGTTTGACCGGAATATTCAACAGGATTTGAAATTAGTCTCGATTCACAAATTAAATTGGACACAATCTACATTTCGGAATTGATTACAGATAAGCCTATTGCCAAAATTTTTGATAAGGACGGAATAAAAACTATTCAAATAAATTATCCAACCGTAGCGAACATATATACCAAGAACAATGACAACCAGTATCTTACAA
>JBEAVK010000282.1:0-18017 GCA_041160955.1 Bacteroidota bacterium | reverse complement strand
GTACGTTTCGACCTTGTTGAAATACTGCTCTGGCTTTAGGCGTACTTTTCAATTCCGCTGCGAAATCTCTCCATGAGACCTTTTCTCCCGCAACATAATAGCGATTACCAAAAAAGCGCGCTTCCATAGATACTTCTTTGGTCATCAATACTCGGCCTTCCTGTGCATGTGAACTAAAGGCGGCGAGCAGCAATAGAACAAGCAGCGAAGATTTTAAAGACTGCATAAACATAGCGAATTATTGTTTTTGTAAATGAAAAATTATTAACGCAATAGCAGCGTAGAATGTTTAAGTATTTGGTCATCAATACCCGGCCTTCTTGTGCATGTGAGGTAAAGGTAGCGAGCAGCCATAGAACGAGCAGTGAAAGTTTTAAAGATTGCATAATCATAGCGAATTATTGTTTTTGTAAATTTAAAAATCCTAACACAATAGCAGAGTAGAATGTTTATGCTAACTTTGCTCCATGAAAAATATTGTTGCGATCTGTTACTGTTTTTGTGCTTTTGTCGCTAGCCTTGGCGCACAAACTAACACTCTATTCGACGAAAACACCGTTGGTAAAATTGAAATTTACGTACGCCCGGATTCATTGGAATACATGATTACCAATTTATTGAACGACGAATACATCCGTGGTAATTTTATTTTTCATTTTGGAAATACCATTGATACCGTCGAGAATATTGGTCTGCGTTTGCGTGGTAATACATCCTTAAACGCGCAAAAAAAATCTTTTAAAGTCAGTTTTAATGAATTTGACGAACTAGGGGAATACCAAGGCGTGCGCAAACTCAACCTCCGAGGCAGCCATAATGACCCAACTATGATGCGGGAAAAATTGTTCTACCACATCTGGGAAAATGCAGGAAGACCGCAACGCCGCGCCGCATTTGTGGAATTATACATCAACGACGAATACAAGGGTTTATACACTAATATCGAAGAAATTGACAAACGATGGCTCAAAAGGGTCTTTGGCAATAACGATGGCAACCTCTACAAATGCCAATACCCTGCTAATTTGGCCAACCTCGGTAGTAATCCAAATACCTATAAACAGGTATTGACGGGTAATAACGAACGCGCTTACGATCTCAAAACCAACGAAGCCCTCGACGATTATTCCCGTTTTGTAACTTTAGTAACGACATTAGATCAGCCAGTAAATGCCGATTATCCCGCAAAAATTAGTCAAATCCTCAATGTCGAATCCGTCATTAAAGCATTCGCATTGGATGTGGCAACAGGTAATTGGGACGATTATTTTTATAACCAAAACAATTATTACCTCTATGATAACCCTGCAACGGGCAAATTTGAGTTTATCACATTAGATACCGATAACACTATCGGCGTTGACTGGGTCAATAGAGACTGGGCCACTCGTAATTGCCTTGATTGGCAAAGCCATAGCGGTCCACGTCCTTTGGCCACTAAATTAATGGCTGTTCCGGAGTACAAGGAAATGTTTATCCAGTTCTTGTTCCATGTCACCAAAAATGTAGCCAGCCTGAACCAACTCAATAATTATATTGACCAAATGAACGATCTGATAACGCCCGCCGCTACTTACGATACCTACCGAACTTTGGATTACGGCTATACCATCCAAGATTTCCACAATGGTATCATCGAAACCATCGACAACCATACGCCTTATGGAATCAAGCCGTTTTTGGAATTGCGGAGGAACAAAACACTGGAACAATTGGCTGGCCTTGTAAATGATAATGACCTCGATAAAATGGCATTAAATCTACAAATTTGGCCAAATCCTGTAACCGATTGGCTGTATTTGGAGTTTACACAAGCTGCTAATATGGATATAAATATCTTTTCCACCACAGGTACCCTCCAGCGATCTATGCACTTTGAAGATAAAAATACGATCGCCGTTCCAATGGAGGATTTACCCCAAGGATGTTATTGGGTGGAAATAACGACTGAGCGAGGAAGGGTTGTAAAATTGGTTATAAAATAGTTTTCAATATGCAAGTTGCAGATACGCTTATATTAAAAGTTGATAAATCGAAGAAAAAGGCATTTCTTGAAATGCTTAAATTGCTTGATTTTGTAGAAGTTCAGTCGAAAAAAACTGTTTTACAAAGGTTTGTGAAAAATGCGCCTAAGAATATCCCGCTGACATATGATGACCTTGTTAAGGAGGTTATGGCACACCGTTACGATAAAAAATGAGCATAAAAGTTGAAAGAATGGATACACCTGTGTTGGATTTGGGAAATTACAAAATATGACCTATCTTTGTATGAAATTTTAAAATATGGCAGCAACCACCATAATCAACAAAACTAATCCCCAACCACAGGTTCGCATCTTCAAAAAAGGCGAAGAACCTGATGATATATTCTATTGGCTTTCGCGTCCACCCATAGAGCGTATTCGTGCTTTGGAAGAAATCCGTCAACAATATAACAACTGGAAATATGGTACTGGACTCGAATTTCAAAGAGTTTATACAATCGTTAAACGCAAACGGGGTTAAATACCTCGTTGTTGGCGGTTTTGCGGTGGCTTATCATGGTTATCCGCGATACACCAAAGATCTTGATTTTTGGATTTGGGCAGAGCCTGACAATGCCCGTCGGATGCTTCAAGTGATTCGGGATTTTGGGTTCGGGGTGCTTGGTTTGACCGAGGACGATTTCTTGAATTTGGAAAATATTGTCCAAATCGGGCATGAACCGAATCGAATTGATATAATTATGCAATTGGATGGTATGGAATTTATAGAATGTTACGACCTAAGGGAAGAGACTTCCTTTGAAAATATCCCGATTAATTTTATTGACTTAGAGAATCTTATCAAAAGTAAGCGACTTTCGGGGCGTAAAAAGGATTTATTGGATGCAGCGGAATTAAAAAAGCAAAAGAAAAAAAAGAAGTAAATTTATCATTTATCTCTCATCAACCGGAAATCATGTCTGAACTAGCACTACAATTGATCGCTGAAAATAAAGCCAAGCACTCCTAATCCCAAACCCGAAATCACAAAACCTTTTCCTTCCAATCATCAATCGCTCTTTTATCCGAATTGAAATTTACGCCAATACCAGTGATGGTTTTACCCGAAGTTTGGTATTTATGCGCATAATTATTTTTTTCGATTTGGTCTAAAGCCTCTTGTGCCGTTTTATTGAACTTGAATTCAAAAATAAAAATATCCGTCAATGTTTGCACCACAGTATCCGCCCTACCCAGAGCTGAATGTACTTCGCTATTGACAAAAGTCCCCAAATAACTAAAAACCAAGTGGATTAACCCATGATACAAGCCTTCTCGTTGTTGCTCAAAAGTTTCGTGCGGCAAATCTGCTAGCAACGCATTGAGCATGTTTTTCACTTTGGGCAAATCCTTAGTCAAAAAAGCCTGATTAAGGTCTTCAATCGTATGGCCTGTATGCAGCCGATGTACATTCTTAGGAATGAGATTTAAATAAAGGTGCAGATTTGGGGAGACGATTTTGTCACTATTAAGGTATGAAGAGGGCGTTTAGTGGGGCTAAATAACCGATGAATAACGAAAAGAGGGGCAAAATAAGGCCGCCAAATTTGTTCCTTTATTTAAATCTCATTCCTTAGACAAATCATCAATCAAAAACTCATACATGCTTTCTCTCACTTCTTTATTGGGGTAATCCAACACCATATCACCCGTCATCGCATCCATGCTTTTAATGGTTAAATAACCTGTTTGAAAAAGCAGTGGTATTAAGGTTATGTTTTCAATATCATATTTATCCAAGATCCTACTATTGACTACCGAATTTTCAACATCAAACCGCGCATGTTTTCGCATCTGATCTATTAAAAAATTAGGATTACCAGTGGCAAACCAATAATTTTTGAATTGGCGGTCGGCTAAAAAATGGAGTGTACCAAAAGGATTATACACCTCCGTCACGCCGTCCCATGTGTAGCCATCGTACCAAATTTTAATGTGAGACAACAGTGCCTCACGGCTCAATTGAAGTTCGGTAGCGCAGCGTTTCAGATAATCATCAAAATAAAACTCTAATTCCGTTTGTGTATAGCCCGTTATCGCCGCATATTCCTTAGAAAGCGTAATATCCGTTAAATTATTGAGGTGTGAAAAAAGCGAAACTTTGGCAAATTTGGAAATACCAGTAATAAACACCAATTCCAGAGAAGTATCTGCATTTTTTAAAACACTATAAAAATCACGCAAAATAAGACGATTGACTTTAGATTGCTCAAAGTCACTTTTTTCCAAATAGTCAATAATAGGTTTATCGTATTCGTCAATTAATAAGGCGATTTTACCGTGCTTTTTTGATAGTTTTTCGAGCAATTCCTTAAATTGCTCCTGAAAATCTGTTTCAACTAATCTAATTTTATAGTGTTTTGCCCAATATTTTATTTCCTTCGATAGGGCAATTTCTAAACTTTGCCGATGATAATTCATCGTATCAAATGAAAAATGTAGCACTGGATTTGTCTTTGACCAATCCCATTTATCGTATATCCAAAGCCCTTCGAAAATGGGTTTATTACCCAAGTATAATTCTTTTAAGGTAGAAATAGTGAGCGATTTGCCAAACCGACGGGGGCGTGACAAAAAATAATATTTACCACCTGTCACCAATTGATGAACAAGTTGTGTTTTATCAACATAAATACCGTTCTTTGCACGGATCTCCACTAGGGTCTGTATGCCAATTGGTAAAATTTTCATTGTGCAAAGATAGATGAAAATTGATGTTAAAATCGTGAAAAATTAGGAATGGTGTTGGCGTTTGAGTCTCCCAAGCCAACTAATTCCCTACAAACCCCCTAAAACTGCCGCACCCGAGTAGTAGCAAACAACCGCTTTACACTATACCTGCCACTCCCTTTGCCCATCAACATCAACAAACCCCCAATAATCGCAATATCCTTCATAAAAAGGACACTTTCAATCCGAAATTGATCCTTAGGGGCATTCCAAAAATCATGCACCACCAACGTAACAGGTACCCAATAACACAGCAGTAAAATACTACCCACCATCGTCCGGTAGCCAAAAAGTACCATTAATCCGCCCATAATCAATAAAAAATTGGAAGCATATAAGAGGGTATGCAAGTTACTCGTAAACCCAAAATCACGCATAGAATTGATATTCTTATCAAAATACAAGATAGAATCCGTCGCTTCAAATAAAAAAATGGTGGAAAGAAAAATCCGGCCAATTAAGTCAATTATATCCTTCATGTTGTTATTTTTTTAAACTTAAAAGTGCAACGTTTTCAATATGGTGTGTATGTGGGAACATATCAACAGGTCGTACTTTTACGACTTCGTACTTTTCATCCAGTAATTGAATATCGCGGGCTTGTGTCGCAGGGTTGCAACTCACATACACAATTTTAGGTGCCGCCAATTCCAACAAAAACTGCACCGCCTTCTCGTGCATGCCCGCACGCGGAGGATCGGTAATGACGACATCTGGTTTGCCGTGTTTTTCCGCAAATTCGGGCGAAAGTACTTTGCGCACATCACCTGCATAAAAAATTGCATTATCAATACCGTTCAACGCCCGGTTTTCTTCCGCATCTGCTACCGCTTCGGGTATTTCTTCTATCCCAATCACTTCCTTACACGCCTGCGCCACATACAATGCGATACTACCCGCACCTGTATATAAATCATATACCCGCTCAGAACCAGTCAACCCCGCAAAATCCACCACCGTATCGTACAGGTTTTTGGCTTGCAGCGAATTGGTTTGGAAAAAGGATTTTGGACCAATTTTATATTTCAAATTACCCAATTGCTCTATGACATAACCTTTACCGTGCCAAGTGACCATTTCTTGGTCAAAAACCGTATCATTCAATTTCTGATTGACACAATATACCATGGTAGTAATATCGGGAAATTGCGCAAAAATCGCGGATAGGTAATTTTCAATCGCTTCCTCATTGGGCTGAGCAAAACTAAAGAGCAGCATCACCTCACCCGTTGTACAGGCGCGTACCATCAAATTGCGTAAAAGCCCTTTGTGGTGGCGCGGATCATAAAACGCCAAGCCCTGCTCTAATGCTATTGCTTTGGCTGTATTCCGAATGGCATTGGTAGGATCCGGTTCCAGCCAGCATTTTTGTATATCCACCACTTTGTCAAATGCACCAGCACGATGAAACCCAAGCCCACCACCCGGTACCACACCTGTATGGAGTTCTTCGGAGAGCAACCATCGTTTGTTGGAAAAGGTGAATTCAAGTTTGTTGCGGTAATAAGTCGTTTGTGGCGAGCCTAGGATGGGCTGCATTTCGCCAACGGGCACTTTAGCAATACGGCTAAAAGCATCTACTACGGCTTGGTGTTTGTGTTGTAATTGCACTTCGTAGGAGAGATTTTGCCATTTGCAACCGCCACACACCGAAAAATGCTGGCAAAATGCCTCAATCCGATGCTCCGAAGGTTGGATCAATGTTTCTACACGACCTTCAATAAAACCACCTTTTTTCTTTTGCACGTAAATATCCGCCACATCGCCAGGCACCACACCCTCCGCAAATACGACCATACCATCGGGTGTGCGTCCTACCGCCTTGCCCCGGTCGGCCATACCATGAAAAGGAACGGCTTCAATTATATAATGTTTTCTTGCCATTTTCGTAAAATAGGCCGCAAAGGTAGCAGAAACTAACTTAATTCTTACTCGTAAACATAAATAATCGTATCCACTTTGGGTTTGCGATCCAGATCAATCAACACGGGTAACCTACCATATATAGGAAGCACCTGTTGAGCATGTTCATCTACGCCAAGGGCAATGACCCAATGTCGTCCAACGGGTACCGGCGAAACACAAGCCCTGCCGTTTTGGTCGGTGGTCAACATCGTGTCGTAAAAAGAGGCAGGTTGCGTGTAACCAGGGAAAGTATCTGAATTGTATTTTAAAAATATCGACATATTGGGCTGCGCAATATCGTGGTGCTTCGTTTGAATACAAATAGAGGTAGGCAATGGAATGGTGGAGCCTTCATCGTTGGGTGTGCAACCCAAAAATCCTATTAATAAGGTGAAGCAGCCTGTTTTTGTAAAAAAATGTGTAAACATAGTTACTCAAACGAAAATTTATTGCTTTATCGTTCTTTGGGGCTGAAATTTAAATAAAGGGGCAAAAATGAAGCTGCTAAATTTGTGCCTTTTTGGCGAAAAAAAGTAAGAAGTGGGCATAATTACACTAAATTTTAACTTTTTGAAGTTTTCAAGTAGGTAACATCATCTCTACAGAGAAAAAGTGTACCCTTTGAAGGTTTTCTTGTAAAAGGTACGGCATATCGCAATATTAAATTTAATATTTATATGTTCTGCACCTTAGAACCTTGATTTTACCGATCTTTGCTACAAATATTACGGTGCGCTGCACCTAAAATTTTTATAAGAAAACCCTGTAGGCATTATTGCGCTAAATGCTAGATTTTCTGGATTTACAAGTGGGCGATACTTTTTAGATAGAGAAAAGTGCGCCCCATAAATGGCCTTTTTAAATTTTTTTTTGCAAATTATTTTTAAAAAACTTTTTTTTATCGAAAAAGCCTTATTTTTGCACCAAGTTTTAAATACTGCCATTCTAATATTACATTTTAATACAGAAATTTCACTGAACCAATTATTCAACACTAAAAACTTATTCATAATTTTGGTTAAACCTGTGAATACTAAATAAATACTAAATCAGACCGAAAGTATTACATCTTACGCTACAATTTAGGTTCACAACAACTGTTTACGTTAAATTTTTCAAGAAAAAACACTTAAAATCAAATATATTATTTTGTTTTCACACTTTTCCCCATCATTTTTATCCTTTTTTACATGGAAGAAAAAAAGCGCCGTCCGCGACTAACTAAAGCGGACTTAGATGCCCCGTTGCAAGAGCGGGACGACAACACGAATGACCAGCAGAACACTAACTTCTCTCCTAGTCAGGACAACAATTACCGTGCTGGAAATGACTATGAACGTCGGCCTTATCAAGACAGAAGCAACGAAAGCAGTCCTGATAGTACTCCAGAAGGTGGTGGTTATCAGCAACGCCCTTACCAAGAGCGTCCTGGCGGTTATCAGCAACGCCCTTATCAGGAGCGTCCTGGTGGTTATCAGCAACGCCCTTACCAAGAGCGTCCTCCGCAAGGAGATGGTTATCAGCAACGCCCGTACCAAGAGCGTCCTCCGCAAGGTGGTGGTTACCAGCAACGCCCATGGCAAGATCGAAATGCACCCGATGGCGGCACTGGCGGTGGTTATCAACCACGCCCGTACCAAGATCGTAACCAAGGCGGCGGCGGCTATCAGCAGCGTCCGTACCAAGAGCGTCCTCCGCAAGGCGGCGGCTACCAGCAGCGTCCTTGGCAAGATCGAAATGCACCCGATAGTGGCACTGGTGGCGGTGGTTATCAACCACGCCCGTACCAAGATCGTAGCCAAGGTGGCGGCGGTTATCAGCAACGCCCGTACCAAGATCGCCAACAAGGCGGTGGCGGTGGTTACCAACAACGCCCATGGCAGGATCGTAGCCAAGGTGGTGACACTGGCGGCGGTTACCAGCAACGCCCATGGCAGGATCGTAACCAAGGTGGTGACACTGGCGGCGGCGGTTACCAACAACGCCCATACCAAGATCGCCAACAAGGCGGCGGCTATGGCGGCGGCGGTTACCAACAACGCGGCCCAGGTGGCGGCGGCTATGGCGGCGGCGGTGGTTACCAACAACGCGGCCCAGGTGGCGGCGGCTATGGCGGTGGTGGCGGTTACCAACAACGCGGCCCAGGTGGCGGCTATGGCGGTGGCAAGCCTCAACAACGTAATAATCGACCACAACGCGGCAACAAACGCCCGAAAAATGAATTTTATGTAGAAAAATTACCAAAACCCGATCTACCAACGGGTGAAGGTATGCCATTAAATAAGTACCTCGCTCACTGTGGTATCTCCTCGCGCCGTAAAGCCGTAGAGTTTATCGAGCAAGGTAAAGTAACTGTAAACGGATTGGTGGTGCAAGAGCCCTACTACCGCTACCAAATCGGTGACCATGTTACCGTAGATGGTGTGGATGTAACAATCCAAGAGCGCCTCATTTATGTATTGTTGAACAAACCAAAAGGTGCGATCACCACTACCGAAGATGAGCGTGGACGTAGTACTGTCATGGACATCGTTGATCCGCATTTCCCTGAACGTATTTATCCTGTAGGTCGCCTCGACCGCGATACTACCGGATTGATCCTACTCACGAATGACGGAGAACTCGCACAAAAACTGACACACCCTAGCCACCATGTACAAAAACAGTACCGTGTAGGTTTGGATCAAGGTTTAACACGCGAAGATTATGACAAAATACTCGCTGGCGTAGAACTAGAAGATGGCGAAGTGATCGTTAACTGGCTCCGTTTTGCTGAAGATCATCCAATGCAAGACGTGGTAGAACTTGAAATTACAATGGGCCGCAACCGCGTGGTACGTCGTTTGTTTGAAGTACTAGGCTATCAAGTAAAACGACTCGACCGGTTCTATTTCGCAGGTTTAACTAAAAAAGACCTCGCTCGTGGTGCATTCCGTGAGTTAACGCAGCGCGAAGTTATTATGCTCAAACACTTCACCGGTCATCCTTCCACAACACCTAAAGAAGGCTTCGAAAGCTCATATCCTGTTGAAGGAGAAGAAGGTATCGAAGGCGGACAAGATAATGTTGCTGGACAAGATATCGCTGAAGACGATATGTAGTAATCAGTACCGCATGTTTTTTAAAATATGCTTGTAATATGCAAAATGATTGATCAACCCATTGAGTGGTTGGTCAATCATTTGTTTTTTTCTTAGGAACTGTCCCTTTATTTAAATTTCATTCCTAACCTATTCCTCCAATAATAAATATGCGTACCGATATCTTAATTCTCGGCTCTGGAATTGCCGGCCTCACTTTGGCTATTAAATTGGCAAAATCTATGCCCGAACGACGTATTCTTGTGCTCACCAAAACAGATGAAGGAGAAACCAATACCCGTTACGCTCAAGGCGGTGTCGCTGCGGTTTGGGATCTGGAAAAAGATAATTACGATAAACATGTAGCGGATACCCTAGATGCTGGCGATGGCCTCTGTAAAGAGGATATTGTACGTATTGTGGTAACCGAAGGCCCCGAACGGGTACAAGAAATGATCGATTGGGGCGCACGTTTTGATAAGGAAAAAGGCGACAAGGAGTATGATTTGGCGATGGAAGGCGGCCATTCCGAACACCGTATCCTGCATTATAAAGACCTGACGGGCTGGGAAATGCAACGCACACTGATGGATGAGGCCAAACGCTATAAAAATATTGAAATATTAGAACATTATTTTGCACTTGAACTCATCACCCAACACCACTTGGGGAGAATGGTGATTAGGGTAACTCCTGATATCGAGTGCTTTGGTTGCTATGTGCTGAATAAACAAACGGGTCAATTTGAAACCATTCTAGCACGTGCTACTGTATTGTGCACCGGCGGCGGCGGCCAAGTATATAAATCCACCACCAATCCTGTTATTGCTACCGGCGACGGCGTTGCAATGACCTACCGTGCAAAAGGAAGGGTCGAAAATATGGAATTTATGCAGTTCCATCCTACTTCTCTCTACAATCCAACGGGAGAGAATCCTTCTTTTCTGGTTTCCGAAGCAGTACGGGGCTTTGGAGGTATTCTTAAGTCTAAGGAAGGAGAGGAGTTTATGCACCTTTACGACGAACGCCTTTCGCTTGCCCCACGTGATATTGTTGCGCGTGCCATCGACTCAGAAATGAAAAAACGCGGTACTGATTGTATGTACCTCGATTGCACACACCTCAATAAAGAAGATTTTGTCGCACATTTTCCCACTATTTACGAGAAATGTATCAGCATCGGTATTGATCCAATGAAAGATTTTATTCCGGTTGTACCTGCTTGTCATTATATGTGTGGTGGTATTTTGACCGATAAAAATGGCAAAACAAGTATCAATCGCTTGTATGCTGCGGGAGAATGTAGCAGCACTGGGCTACATGGTGCCAATCGTTTGGCTTCCAACTCTTTGTTGGAAGGAATGGTTTTCGCACATCGTATCGCGGTAGAACTCACCGAAAAAGTACAGAACTGGGAGCATCAGGAAGATATACCCGATTGGAACTCCGAGGGTACCACCGAACCTAAGGAAATGGTCTTGATTACCCAAAGTATCAAGGAATTAAAGGAAATTATGTCGTATTATGTCGGTATTGTCCGCTCTAATGTTCGCCTCAAACGTGCATTAGATCGTCTATATTTACTCTATCAAGAAACGGAAGACCTTTATAAAACCACCGCAGTGAGTCCACAATTGATGGAATTGCGGAATTTAATCACCATTGCTTACCTGATTACTCGTTCCGCAACGCACCGCCGAGAGAGTCGTGGTTTGCATTTTACTACCGATTATCCGGGGCAATTAGATTTTATCGAACATTCAGTGCTTTAATACAACTAAAATACGTACTTTTACGTCAAACTGTCTGTCTATGAGCACAAATTCATTCCATTTAAGACTTGTACTATCGGTACTTTCTTTTTTGTTGTTAGGTCACTCCTCAATCCTATTTTCTCAAAATCTCAATGCGGGATTTGGGAAAAACAGGGTACAATACCACCGACAACAACAGGAATGGCAATACTATGAAAGCCCGCACTTCATTACCTATTGGTATGGTGATGCGCGTAATATTGCTGTAACTGCATTGCAAATGGCAGAATATGACTATGACGAGGTGCAGCAATTACTGGAATACCAGATCAGCGAACGCATCGAAATACTCGTATTTTCCGACCTTACCGACCTTAAACAAAGTAATATAGGGGTCGATGAATTATTCCTTCTAAAAAAAGGCGAAACTAAAGTCTCCGGCAATAAAGTATTTGTCTATTACGATGGCGATCATACCCATCTACGCAGGAGCGTGCGCGAGGGAATGGCTGGTATTATTATAAACTCCATGCTTTTTGGAGGAAATATACAAGAAATTGTCCAAAATTCCGTATTGTTGAACTTGCCTATTTGGTACACAGAAGGGCTTAAATCTTACTGTGGAGAAGCATGGAGTGTGGAACGTGATGACGAACTCCGCAACCTGCTCGCACATGAAAAATACAATAAATTTTCAAAATTAGCCAAAAATGAACCTATTTTAGCAGGACACGCATTTTGGCATTATATCGCCCTGCACTTTGGTACGGGGTCTATTAGTAATCTGTTGTATTTAACCCGAATTAATCGAGGACTAGATGCTGGTTTTCGGTATGTAATGGGGAATGGCTACGATCGTACAACCGAAATAATATTTGAATACTATCAAAAAAGGTATAAAGAGGATGCCAAAAGTGCCAAATCAGCTACCTCTACCATCAAAATACCTAACAAAAAGAAATTGCCACTTTACCAGTCCAAAATAAGCCCCGATGGACAACGTATTGCTTGGGTACAAAATGATATTGGCCGCTGGAAAGTCTGGGTTAAAAATATTAAAACCGGTAAACGCCAATTGATGCTGAAAGGCGGTAGTCGAAATGCCCTTCAAGCCACCGATTATGCCTACCCACTGCTATCGTGGTCGATGGACAATAAAACCCTCGCTGTACTATACGAAGCACGAGATGTCCCTAAATTGGCACTTATTGATAGTGGCACCAAGAAAAAAGAAACGAAACCCATCGCTCCCGAATTCCAACGGGTTCATAGCATTGATTTTATAAATCCCGTTGATTTGGTATTTTCTGCTACAGCACGGGGTTACACCGATTTATATATATACCACACTATAAATAGGCAAACAGAACGCCTTACACAGGATTTTTGGGACGACCTCGATGCGTCCTTTGTGCGGATGGATGATACTCGGTATATCATTTTTGCTAGTAATCGCGTGCTGGATACGCTGGCACAAGAACGGATTGATACCATTCTTCCGCTAGGTAAAACAGATATTTTCTTATATAATCTGGATACTCGAAGTCCCGAATTGATTCGGCTAACCAATACTATCTACGATAGCGAACGCCAGCCAGTGGCTATTGATAGTGCTCATTTTGCTTGGATCTCCGATAAAAATGGTATCCGAAATAGGTCGTTTGCTTATTTAGAAAATTTTATAGCCTATAATACCGCTACTTTTTTCTTGAAATCAGGGGCTGAGGTAAAATCTTTGGATACTCAAAAGCCAGCAGAATGGCCTTTTGAAAAAGTATTATCTTTTCTTGCGCCAATAGACACCGTGCGCAAAAACATCGATACCCTCCAAATTGACAGTATTCATTTCGATCCGGTTTTCAAGAAAAGAGCGGTACACTGGATTGCTTCCAATTATAACCAAAGTATTCAGGAAATTGATGCGGTAGCCAGCCAATCTCCTAAAATGCTTCAAACCTTTTTAAAAGGCAGGGAGACTATTTTTGTATTAAATAAAATAGACTCGATTGCCGAAATAAGTGAAGGCACAGTTTACACCTTATATAAAAGGCTATTCTTGAAAGATGCAGGCCAAATATTGCCTAATGTGAGCGATATTACACGTATAGACGCACAAGATGTACAAAATAGTGTAAAAAAAGATACTATACCGCCAGGCTGGTTATTTCAAGTGCCAGAACATCTGAAACAAAATTCGCCCGTTATTAATAATTCATCTAGCAAAGATGATGAAACAGTCGTTGTAGAATATCCAATTCAAAAAGAATCGGACTTGGTATGGAATACAAAAATATTAAATAAAAAAACAAAATATATCCGATCTCAAAAAGTAGGCGTGCTGCGTTTCAATCCATCTCGTATTATTGCTTATAGGCTCAAATTTCGTACCGATTTTATTTCTACCAACATGGATAATAGTTTGTTGTTCGATGGATTGGATAGTTATGCAGGTACGCCTAGTGCCTTCCGTACACCGCCTCCGGGTATTTTGTTTAAAGCCAATTTTAAGGAATTACTGGAAAATTACGTGATTGAAGCAGGTGCCCGCTTACCAACCACGTTTAATGGCTCGGAGTACTATATGTTTTTAGATGACAAAAAACGCCGCATTGATCGCCGTTTTGCACTATACCGTAGAACCACAGTGCGAAGTGTCGATGAAAGCCAGCCCGGTGGGCCATCACGTCCATATCAAGTACGTAATAATACGGTATTAGGCCAGTATGAATTGAAGTATCCATTTGATCCGTTTTTTAGTATTCGTGCAACGGGTACATTACGGCAAGATAAATTGCTAACCCTCACCTCGGATCAAGCAACTTTGGAAACCCCAGATTACGCTGAACAGCGCGCTGCCCTTCGTTTGTCTGCGGTATATGACAATACGGTGGATATTGATGTGAACTTAAAAACAGGCAGCCGAGCGCGTTTTTATGTAGAGGTAGTGAAACGATTTGCATTCAATACACAACCTAATTTGAGCCTGAAATTTAATGAAGGTATTATGACGGTGTTAAATTTGGACGCACGGCATTACCGAAAATTAGACCGCCATTCAGTATTGGCGTTACGCATGTCGGCAGCCACTACATTTGGTAGTGAGCGTATCTTATATTACTTAGGAGGTGTGGACAATTGGATTGTCCCAAGGTTCAATAACGGCATACCAGTACCACAAAATGAGAATTTTGCTTACGAGACCTCTGCGGCGCACCTGCGTGGGTTTCAACAGAATATTAGAAACGGCAGTTCATTCGCTTTAATCAATTCCGAATTACGGATTCCGATATTTAAGTACTTTTCACAGAAGCCCGTCTTAGGTCCATTTTGGCGTAATTTCCAGTTGGTTGGTTTCTTTGACGCTGGTACAGCATGGAGTGGAAGTAGCCCTTACAATGGGGATAATCCAATTAATATTTTAACCCTTCAAAACCCACCCACAGTATATTTACAAGTGAAGTATTTTCGCGATCCAGTAGTGGCCGGGTATGGTGCTGGGGTGCGTATGCAACTCTTTGGATTGTTCCTCCGAGCCGACTACGCGTACGGAATTGAGACAAGGAAAGTACAGTCGCCCATATTTCATATCGCTTTAGGGGCTGATTTTTAGTATTTAACCGATAAAAAAGGCCGTTTGATAGATTTTAATATTATTTTTTAAAATAGAAACTGAAAATTCTAAATCTCATACTATTTTTACCGCCGTTTTTAACATTGATGGAAAGTAGTGTCGATTTAGTATTTACCACTTTTAATCATTGTTAGAAAAAACAGACACTCGTTTGCAGCATCATTTTTATTTTTTTTTAAAAAAAGCAGCAGGGCACACACCAAAAATTAAAGCGTCCGCATCTTATATTTCGGAAGCTGATTTGGAAGTAACCTCTTGTTTTTCAGAGATGAAAAGAAGAAGTTGTTGTCTTGCAGACGAATACGTTAAACCACTCATTCTTTTTTAACTTAAACTTAATTTTCGCATGACAGCAGCAAAAACATCACCTGCTAAACAGAATCAAGGAGGCGGATTTGGCTCCATTTTTCCTTTTATCATCATTCCAATCTTATTCATTATCGCTATCTTAGTGTATAAGTTTATTTTTGGTGCCGCTGACAACTTCGTAGGAGGTGATTCAGCCAAAGATCCGGTAAACGAACCAGCATTGAACCACTACTTAGGTGTGGTGTACAAAGGTGGTCCAATTGTACCGCTTCTTTTGACTCTTTTATTCACCGTAATCGTGTTCGTTTTTGAGCGCTTTATCACCTTGAGCAAGGCTCGTGGAACTGCAAATGTTGACGCGTTCGTACGTGGCATCAAAGGCTTCCTCGATAAAGGCGATATGGCAGGTGCTTTGGCTTCATGCGATCGTCAAAAAGGTGCAGTAGCAAATGTGGTACGTGCGGGCTTGACCAAGTTTTCTGAAATGGAAAAAGCCACGGATTTGGACAAAGATGCAAAGTTGGCCGCAATCCAACAAGAAGTAGAAGAAGCAACAACGCTTGAATTGCCTATGTTGGAAAAGAACCTCAGTATCCTGGCGACGATCGCGTCTGTGGCTACTTTGATGGGTCTGCTCGGAACAGTATTAGGTATGATTCGCGCCTTCGGTGCCTTGGCAACTGCCGGTGCTCCGGACTCTTCAGCACTTGCAACAGGTATCTCCGAAGCCTTGATCAACACGGCATTGGGTATCGGTTCATCTGCGGTAGCGATCATCTTCTACAACTTCTTTACGAATCGTATCGATTCACTTACACACCGCATCGACGAAGCTGGTTACAGCCTTACTCAGACTTTCGCGGCAAAAGGTAAATAAGAGCAGTTGTGGATAATCACTTGATTATCTTATTTTAAATTTTAAAAAGTAAGAACAAATATGCCAAAGCATACTCCTAAACGTAGTGGTCCATCCTTGGATATGACCGCAATGTGCGACGTGGCGTTCCTGCTCCTTACTTTCTTTATCCTGACAGCAAAGGCAAAGCCGCAGGAGACAGTAACGGTGGATACCCCATCGTCTATCTCCGAATCGAAATTGCCGGAAGTGGGTACGCTCACGATCCTTATCAGTAAAGAAGGAAATGTATATGTTGATCCTGCTGGCTCTCCTGCGCGTAAAGCGTTGATTGCCACTATGAACAGCACATACAATATGGGACTAAGTGCCACCGAACAAAACAAATTTGTGAATATGGGAAGTTTTGGTGCTCCAATGAAGGACTTTAAGCAGCTACTCGCCGCTGATGGCCCCGAACGCGCAAAAATCGCAATTGGTATCCCTATCGATACAGTGGATATTAATAAAAGCGAATTAGCCAATTGGTTGCACCAAGCACGACTCGCCCAGTTCAATTACCGACAATCAGTAATTCAAGCTGGCGGTGCTGAAGCATCAGTGAAAGAATACGCTATCGTGGTAAAAGCCGATAAGGATACGCCTTATCCAGCCATCGAAAAAGTAATCAATACACTGACGGACATTAACCTGAACAAATTTAACCTAATCACCAGCCAGGAAGGTGACCCTAATAAGGTCGGTGCTGCAAAATAGCACATTCCAAGCTATCTCTTAACAATTAAAAAAAAGTCATACTACTATGGCAGAGATACAAGACACCGGTGGTGGGGGAAAAAAAGACGGGAAAGTAAGGTCGAAAAAAATGTCCACGAAAGTGGACTTCACCGCAATGGTGGATTTGGCCTTCCTGCTCATTACATTTTTCATGTTAACCACCACTTTAGCAAAACCTAATATCATGCCTATTGTGATGCCCGAGAAAAAGGACCTCAATAAGGAAGATTTAGAAGAGACTAAGGAATCACAGGTACTTACCTTGCTCCTTGGCGCTAATGACAAAGTTTATTTTTACGAAGGTATTAATGACGCTAAACTGGATTCAACAGATTATTCCGCCGAAGGAATGCGAAAGGTGATCTTAGGTAAAAAAGATCGCGTAAAAGCACAATGGGGCGAGGATGAAAAAGATGATTTGAAGAATCCAGGCCAAAAAAAGATGAGCTCAAAATTGAACGTAATTATCAAGCCGACCAAAGAATCTCGGTACAAAAACTTGGTAGATACTTTCGATGAGATGAAAATCTGTAATGTGGCACGTTATGTAATGCTTCCAATTTCTAAAAAAGAAGAAGATTTTATTGTTAACCCAGCCGCTGGACTGAAATTCAGTGTTGAAGATCAAGCAGCAGCAGCTTCGGGTAAAAAATAAAATGTCTTTTGATTCAAAATTAATTAAATTATCATAACATGGCAGAAGATAAAAGCACCCAACCAAGGGACATGCTGGACATCATCTTTCAGAACCGAAATAAGGCTTACGGTGCATATCAGTTGCGCCGTTCCTATAATGAATACCTCATGCGAGGTTTCTTCTTCGGTCTGTCGTTTTTGATCCTGCTTTTCTTGCTCCCTAAATTAGTCAAAGCGGTGTCTGGGGCATTAGCTGAAAAGCCAGTGGAAGTGGAAATCGAAATGGGCGCTCCGCCTGATTTGAGTACAGATG
>JBEAVK010000278.1:0-33614 GCA_041160955.1 Bacteroidota bacterium | reverse complement strand
TCGCCAAAAAACTTATTGAAAAAGAACGTGAAACCCGCAGCGGATACCTTGATCTGGGAAACTGCGGACTTAGGGAAATGCCTGACTTGTCTGATTTGGATTGGTTGGAGACTTTGATTTTGTCGAATGAGTGGTGGGATGTGGAACAAAAAAAATGGATCAGTAGCCCAAACAAAGGCAGCGAAAATAGCCTCATATCTCCACGCACTCATTATTTCCCTCTAAGATTGAAAAAATTAATATTGGGTAGCGGGAGTGGAGAAAGTTGGGGCATCAGCGATTGGTTATTTTTGCATAAATTGACAAATTTACAAACGCTTGATCTCAGTGCTAACCCAATCAGCGATTGGTCATTTTTGGGTAAGTTAATAAGTTTGCAAACACTTGACCTCAGTTTTAATCAAATAAGTGACTGGTCATTTTTGGTCAATCTTACAAATTTACAAACGCTTTACCTCCGTTCCAATCAAATAAGTGACTGGTCATTTTTTGTCAATCTAACCAGTTTGCAAGCACTTGACCTCAGTTTTAATCAAATCAACGACTTGTCATTTTTGGTCAATCTTGCAAATTTGCAAACTCTTGACCTTAGTTACAATCAAATAAGCAATGTGTCATTTTTGAGTTATCTGACGAATTTACAAACGCTAGACCTAGGTTACAATCAAATCAGCGACGTGTCATTCTTGGGCAACCTGACCAATCTGCAAATACTTTACCTCTGTGAAAATGAAATCAGAGATATTTCATTTTTGGGCAATCTGCAGAATTTACATACGATTGTCCTAAATGAAAATGAAATCAGGGATGTGTCATTTTTAGGTGAGTTAATACATTTGCAAACGCTTAACTTAAGTAAAAATGAAGTCAGTGATGTGTCTTCATTGTTCAATCTAACCCGTTTGCAAACGCTTGAGCTTAGTAACAATCAAATCAGCGACGTATCTTTTTTGAACAATCTAACCCGTTTAGAAATGCTTGACCTTCGTTCCAATAATATCAGTGACGTGTCATTTATAAGCAATCTGACGCGTTTGGAAATGCTTGATCTTCGTTCTAATAAAATCAGAGACGTGTCATTTTTGAGCAACCTGACGAATTTACAAACGCTTTACCTTCGTTCCAATAAAATCATTGACGTGTCATTTATAAGCAATCTGACGAATTTGCAAATACTTGACTTTAGTTACAATCAAATTAGCGACATGTCATTTTTGATGTATTTGACAAATTTGGAAACGCTTGACCTTCGTTCTAATAAAATCAGTGACGTGTCATTTTTGGGCCATCTTACGAATTTACAAACGCTTAATCTAAGTTTTAATCAAATCAGCGACGTGTCACTTTTGAACTATCTGACAAATTTGCAAACACTTGACCTCCGTTATAATCGAATCGTTGAAGTCCCTTTTTTGGACAAAATGATGGATTTGCAAATGCTTTACTTCAGTTTTAATCAAATCAGCGACGTGTCATTTTTGTCCACCCTCAGCGGTCTGACGACGCTTGACCTTTGCTCTAATAGAATTATTGACGTATCATTTTTATCCACCCTCAGTGGCCTGACGACACTTTCCCTCAGTTCCAATCAAATCAGCGACGTATCATTTTTGTTAGCCCTCAGGGATCTAACGATGCTTGACCTTAGCAACAATCAAATCAGCGATGTGTCATTTTTGTCCACCCTTAGCGGCCTGACGACGCTTGACCTCAGTTCTAATCAAATTAGCAACGTGTCATCTTTATCCACCCTCAGTGGTCTGACAACGCTTGACCTCAGTTCTAATCAAATTAGCAACGTATCATCTTTGTCCACCCTCAGTAGTCTGACGTCCCTTTCCCTCAGTTCCAATAGAATCAGCGACGTATCATTTTTGTCCACGCTCAGCGGCTTAACGACGCTTTACCTCGGTTCAAATCAAATCAACGATGTGTCATTTTTGTCTACTCTCAGCGGTCTGAAGGCTCTTTATCTCGGTTTTAATGAAATCATTGATGGATCTTTTTTAGAAAAACTCCCTAAATTGCAAAGCCTTGATATTAGTAGTAATCCTTTAACAAATACACCCAATATAATTGTCCCAAATGGTAATAAATTCATTCTAGAATATTTTCGCCAAAAAGTCAAAACAGGGGCAGCTCCTCTGCTTGAAGCCAAACTCATTCTGCTCGGTGATGGTAGGGCAGGTAAAACCTCTTTGGCCAATCGTTTACTTGGCAAGCCCCTCCCCAAAGATGAAGATCGCACCATGGGTGTGGATATTATCATTGGAGATTACGGCTTCGATGTGGCGGAAGGGCGGCGTTTCAAACTGCATATTTGGGATTTTGCTGGACAAGATAAGTATAAGCCCTTACACCAGTTTTTTTACACCGAAGACGCGGTATATGTTATGGTGGCTGATAGTGGCAATGCTGGTACCGATTACGACGACTGGCTACAAACTGCCCAATTATTCGGTACTGGCAGTCCGCTGCTCATGGCTCTTAATGAATTTCGTACAGGAATGGGTAACGTTTTTGACGCAGAGTATTGGAAAAAACGCTTTCCCTTCCTGCTAAAAGAAGTACATTTGGTCAACTTGCTCACCCAAAAGGGGGTATTGGAATTGGAAAAGGACATACAACTGTTTGCCCAGCGCCTCCCACATACGGCACAGGTATACCCAAAAAACTGGGCTGCTATTCGGCAGGAATTGGAACGCCGTCGCGATGAAAATTTTATCCCTTGGTCCGAGTACCTGCGTATTTGCCGCGACAACGACCTTCCAGAGCGGGAAAGTGCCTTGATTCTAAGCCGTATTCTTCATACGATTGGAGTCTGTTTGCATTACGAGAAAAACTCATTGCTACAGCAACACGTCATTCTGAAAAACGAATGGGCAACCGATGCGGTTTATCGCGTGCTCGAAGACCGCATCGTAGTTGAGGAGAAAAAAGGCTTTTTTGACTGGTCTGATTTACAGCGCATTTGGTCGCACGATGCATATCAAGATATGTGTCCTCAACTGCTTGAACTGATGCGGTACTTTAAATTGGCCTATCCGTTACCCAATAACAAAGAATACGTCACTCCGCCACTGCTCCCGCCTGCCCCGCCGTCGGGCTGGGAGATGCCGGAGGGTGAATCGCTGGAACTACTAATTGAGTACGAGTTTTTGCCCAAGTCATTGATGGCGCAGTTCATCGTACAGCGGCATGCTGATATTGATCAAGGGCGTAAGTTAGTTTGGCGCAATGGAGTGGTGCTGCGGTGGCCCGATGCGCTGGCCGAAGTAGTTAAGACAAAATCACAAGGGCGTGATGCTTTTGCTGTTCAAGTGCAGGGGCATAACCGAAAGGGCCTACTGACCTATATTCTCAAAACTATCCACGACCTGCACGCTGAATACAAGGGTATTAAAGCCTCAGAAATCGTGCCTTGTCCTTGTCAGGGTTGCCGAACGGCCATGAACAAACCGCATTTTTTCGATCTAGAAAACCTGAAAAACCGCTTTGAGAAAGGCCGACATATAGTCGAGTGTGATAAATCTCTGGAAGAGGTTCCTCTGCAGTCTTTGTTGGACAATTTGTTCTTATTTGAGCACTTGAGCGCAGGACACCCCTTAGTATGGAAGAAAATATTGCCACCTATATTTGAAAAAACAATCATATTGATGCTGACAGCCAACCCCGCACAAACAACATTATTAAAAATTAAAGAAGAACATTCCACCATTGCAAAAGAGTTGGAAGATAATCAGGAACGATTTATTTTTAAATGCGAGCATTCTGTAAATAAATCAGAGTTTATGCGTTTTCCTGAGGATATAAGGCCAAATATATTGCATTTTTCTGGTCATGGTTATGGAGGGGATGAAATAGGAACAGGTATTGTAGTACAAAGTGATGATAAAAATAAACCTGATCTTATAACACCTTATGGATTAAATTCGCTTTTCGAATACTATAAAAGAAATAATATCTCGTTTAAATCAGTTATATTGAATGCGTGTTATACTGATGAACAAGCAGAAATTATAGCACGATATGTTCCTTATGTTATAGGGGTGACAGTATCGGTTATTGACGAACATTCTATCGCATTTAGCAAAGGTTTTTATGCTGAATTATCCAATTCAACACAACTTGATTTTATCAAGGCATTTGATAGCGGTAGAATGCGTGCAGTACTTGAAGGTGCGAAGGAAGAGCACTTTGTTCTGTTTAAGGATGGCGAGAAATTTCATTTTGGAACTAACTAAAAATCACACACTCAATATTTTATATTATGGCAAGTAGAACTTTAAAAGAGTATTTGAAAACATTGGTCTTAAATGCCAATGAAAAAGCTGCCATTGCAGCACTTTACAGTTGGACTAACCAACATGATGAAGACCTTACTAATGAGGCTGTTCAAATCAGTGCAAGGTTTGCCCGTTTAGAGCGAGAGATAGATAAATCCATTGTTGATGCTAGAGATGCCAAGGTATTTATGGCACAAATAACCAATTCTTTAAACGCACTTATTGATAAATTACCCGATCATGCGGAAGCCCCTCCTGAGGCTGGACATAATGAAGTGGTTTCAAGAAATGGCTCAACCGCTCCCATAGAATCTGACCTTATTAGAATTCTAATGCTCACTGCCAACCCTTCTGGAACTACAAAACTGAACCTCGACAAAGAGCATTCCCGAATTGCTGAAAAAATTCAAAACAAACAAGACCAGTTTAGTTTAACTGTTCAGAGAGCGGTGGACAATGTGCAATTTAAAGAATTTACTGAGACTTTTAATCCTCAAATTCTTCATTTTTCAGGTCATGGAGAAGAGGGCGAGCATGGTGGCATCATTGTACAGAACGACGATAAAAACGGTTCAATTATGATTTCACCTGAAAGTTTGGACGTGCTTTTTGAGTATTTTATTGGAGAAGGAATCGACATTAATGCTGTGGTATTAAATGCTTGTTATTCCGAAGATCAGGCGTTGGCTATATCTAAGCATGTGCCGTATGTTGTATGTACTAACGCAGCAATCGAAGATACTTTTGCTATTGCATTTAGTGTTGGTTTTTATTTTAAACTGACAAGTAATGACCTCGATTTTGAACAAGCATATAAATCTGGACGTACGCAAGCCGTTCTTTCCGGAGCCAATAAATCTCATTTCATTCTTTACAAAAACAATTTAAAACTTGAAATATGAAACTAATTTTTATCCACGGCAGGGCTCAACAGGGCAAAGACGTTCTTAAACTAACACAAGAATGGAAAGACGCATGGACGAACGGCCTCCATGAAGCCAAACTGTCCATGCCCGAAAACATTAAAATAGAATTTCCTTACTATGGAGATTTACTGATCGACCTGATAAAAGAGGCCGAAGCACCTCAAATAGTAGGGGCAGCACATAGAAGTGGACAAATGATAAGTGAATCTGCAAAAAATGAATTTTATGATGAATTTTTGAAAGAAATCGCTGAAAAAAGCCCATTGACGGCAGAGGAAAGAATCGAATTTAATGAAATAAAAAATGCGACAAGAGGTAAGGAAGATTCGATTCTCTTCCATAAACTATTAAAGTTTTTGGATAAGAGTTCAGTCGCCTCAACGCTGGCAATTGAAGCCTTTACAAGAGATGTTTTTATGTACTTGAGTGTCGCTAAGATAAAAAAAGGTGTCAATGAAGCGGTATTAAAAAGTTTTGATAATGAGCCATGTGTTGTGGTTGGCCATTCTTTAGGTAGTGTTGTGAGTTATCTTGTATTAAAGAATAATCCTAATCTTAACGTCAAAAAGTTTATCACCATAGGTTCACCGCTTGGTATCTCAGGCATACGGAAAAAGGTGGAACCGCCTATAGAAATGCCAAAATGTATCCAAAATGGATGGTTTAATGCTTTTGATAGCCGAGATATTGTGGCACTGCGCCCACTTAATCAAGAATTTTTCAATGTAAAGCCATCTATTGAAAACAAAAATGACGTTAATAACCATACACCCAATCGCCATGGAATTGATGGTTATCTTAATGATCCTGTCATTGCGCGGAAGATCTATGAGGCATTAATAATGTAAGGTGAAAGTTGTTTTTTAAATGGGGGGTAAGTATCCGGACACAAATAATTTTGTCCTGATACTTAAACATGTCCATGCTTTCATTATATTTACGTCGATTACAAACGAAAAATTGAAACTTAAAAACATAACCCAATATGACGGAACTCGCCCAACAACTCATCCAAAAAGAACGTGAAACTCGCAGCGGATATCTTGATCTCGGACGTTGTGGACTTAGAGAAATGCCCGACTTGTCTGATATGGATTGGTTGGAGACTTTGATTTTGTCGAATAATTGGTGGGATGTGGAACAAAAGTGGTGGATCGAAAGCCAAAATACAGGAGGCTATAATTATATTACACCACCATCTAAAGATTATTTTCCAATAAAATTAAAAAAATTGGTGTTAGGTGGAGGAATGGGAGCAAATTGGGATATTGAAGATACTAGTTTTTTGACGAATCTCACAGAGATTGTCACACTTGACCTACGTTCTAATCAAATCTGCGACGGATCATCTTTGAGCCATCTGACCAGTTTGCAAACACTTTATCTCAACTTTAATCAAATAATGGATGGGGTATTTTTGAAGCGCCTGACCAATCTGAAAATGCTTTATCTCAGTTTTAATAAAATCAGTGACGGGGCATTTTTAGAAAAACTTCAAAATTTGCAAACCCTTGATATTAGTGATAACCCGCTTACAAATCCACCAAAAGAAATAGTCCAACAAGGCAATGCTGCCATACTTAACTATTTCCAACAAATAGCAGCACAAGGAGGTACAGCACCCCTCTACGAAGCTCGTCTTATCATGGTTGGCGAGCCAGGAGCCGGTAAAACCTCTCTGACAGAAAAACTACTCGATGAAACGCATGAGGTAAAGCCAGATGACCCAAAGAAAAAATCTACACTGGGCATTAATGTCAAGGAAAATTGGTCTTTTGAGGACTGCCGTCGCCCAGGAGATGAATTTAAGGCGCATATTTGGGACTTTGGCGGGCAGGAAATTCAATATATGACGCACCAGTTCTTTCTTACACCCGAATCCCTTTATGTATTGGTAGCCGACGATCGAAAACAGCATACACTGTTTCCTTATTGGTTTGAGGTCATTCGTTTATTGGCGCGCGATGAGGTAAATGGTCATAGCCCCGTATTAGTGGTACTGAACGAGCGCAACAACAAGAGCATCACGAATTTTGATCTTAATGATTATCGGCTGCGCTATCCCGATATGGATATTCAGGTCTGCGAAGTTGATTTATGCGAGCGAAACTTGTCGCGTTTCCGGCAATTGCGTGAGCGCGTACAGGAAGCATTATGCCATTTACCTCAGGCGGGTCGGCTTTTGCCCGCCAAATGGCCGCTTATCCGGGAAGATTTATTTCTCCTGAAAGAACAAGGGTATAACTATATTACTATGGCTAAGTTCCGGGAGTTATGCGCTGTACATAAGGTTACAAGAGAAGAGGACTTAGCACTTATTAGCCTTTATTTGCACCGGTTAGGTGCTATTTTACACTTTCAGCAAGACCGCAGCCTGCGTAATTTTATTGTTATATCGCCTACTTGGGCTTTGAAAGCTATCTATGTGGTATTGGAAGACAAGGCAGTAGAAAAAGCAAATGGCTTTTTTATGGAGGCAGATCTCGACCGCTATTGGAATGACCTGACTGACTTGGAGCGTGATAATATTTTGAACATGATGGAAAAGGAGAGTTTTGAAATTGTGTATCCAGTCACAGGGGGCTATATCGCGCCGCAATTATTGTCGAAGGTGCGTCCAGCCCTTGATTGGGACAGTAGCACGAGTCTAAAATGTCGCTTTTACTACCGTTTTATGCCCAAAGGCATCCTCACGCGGCTGATTGTGCGGAAGCACGCGCATATCAAAACACAGGAATGGGTATGGGCGCGGGGCGTAGTCCTGCATTTTGCGGGCTGCGACATATTGGTGGTAGAGCAGGATACGGAAAAGGATGGCATTATACAGATAGAAGTACAAGGCAAAGGTCGGGATGGTATCCGCGCCTTGGATTTTGTGCGGAATGAAATCGATGAAATCCATGCAAAATGGTTCAGTAAGATTGATTTTCAACCCATGGTGCCATGTGATTGTGAGGATTGCCGTGCTACGGTAGAACCAACCTATTTTAGACTGGAAAGTTTGGTCAAACGCTTGGACCAAAACCGCCAAGAGATTGAGTGCGAAAAAGGTAAGGTAAAAGATGTGCCTGTACGCCGACTACTCGAAGGCGTGTACGCTCCCAAAGATATTGCGACTAAAATGAATCGGAATATGCAGAAGGATTTGGATAATGACTCAGCAGATAATTACTCCGCTCAAAAGAATGCCCTCAATCGCAGTAAAATGAACACAGGTGGCAATATTCACGTAGGCGATGAAAATATACAGATTAACCATAACTATTTTGTTAGCGAAAAAGGGCAGGTATCACCTCATATTCCTCAAAAAGATCTAAAAAATACCCTTAAAACCCTCCTATCAAAAGAAAAAACAACCGAAGTAATTGATCAATTATTAGACTACTCAGAAGACCAAGATAATGATCTAAAGAATGAAGTTTTACTACTTTCCGCACGTTTAAATCGCATCCAAACACGAGAAATCAAAGGCGTTATAGATCGTACCGCCGCCGACATAGAACGCAACCAAATCAACGACGCTTTAACCATTTTAATCGATCGTTTATAACGTACCTAAAAGCTCTAAGCGACCAATCAATATAACTTGACAGATCGCTTAGTCATTTATGATTTCCACTCAACCAACGGCTTCCACGCCTTATAAAAATGGTAAGTAGCCGTATATTTTATCCAAATTATGATTACCCCAACCTCCAAACAGGCCGCGTCAAACAAGTAGCCCCGCCGCCACCTTTTGCGCTAATTTCTGTACCTTCGTACTCAAATACAGTGCAACCAGCCGCTTCCAACGCACGTTTTGTCACCGGAAAACCCTTTAACATCAAACATTGGCGCGGAGCGAGCGCCAATACATTGCAGGCCATTTCAAATTCTTCCTCCGGTACTTCCACAAAATTATATCCCCGCTTGAGCAAGGTTTCCCTAAAAGCAATGGGCATCAAAGGCGAATACACCACCGCCAAATCGGTATCAACAGGACTAAAAATCGACATCAAATGAAACACATCCGACGGCCCTTTGTAATGTGGCAACGAAAAATCCAATACTTCTACACCATGCGGTGCGAGCAAGGCCCTCAGTTGTTGAATCCCAGAGGTATTGGTGCGGTACGAATGTCCAACGGCGAGTGTTTTTTGATCGAGCCAAGCCACATCGCCGCCTTCTACGGTTCCGGGTGCCAGTATTTCGCCTAGAATGGGTATATTGTGTGCTAAAAACGCTTGTTTTTCGGCCAAAGGTTCGGGTTTTCGGCGTTCTTTGCCCATATTACAAAGGATCATACCAGCATCGGTGGCGATGGCGGCATCCCTGCAATACATGGAATCCATGCTTACGGTGTCATTTTGGGGCAGGTAAAGCACGGTTGCCCCTGTGTTTTTTAGCACATGTTCAAATGCCGCGTATTCTTCCAGTGCTTTTTCAAGATCGGGGCGACCTGTAAAATTCAAGGCTTCCCACTCTTTATCAATGGTCTCATTATTGATAAAAGCGTCTTTTACGTGTTTGATAAAAATCGTATGCAATGCACCTACTTCTGATTGACAAGTCATGTTATTTTATTGTTTGTAGTAATATTTCATGGATATAAAGATCGGAATACCCGATAACAACAGCATAAATCCCCAGTAAACGACCTCTTGCCCCGAACCAGCAATGGCCCACAACGAATAAAAGAATGCTAAAAAAGCAATCACTAATTTCGTGTTGCGCACTCGGGGCGATTGGATATTTTCGTGCCTAATGATCAGCACATAAGATGCCGCGGAGAACAAATATGGGATCAAAACCGTTAGTGTGGACAACAAAATCATAAATTTGAACTGCTCTACCAAGGTTTTTGAAAAATTCATATACATCAAAGCCGAGAGCAAAACACTCGATATGACGATACCCCAAACGGGTGCTCCTTTTGCGTTTTCTTTGCCAAATATTGCTGGGAATAATCGATCTTTTGTCATAGCCAATGGCACTTGCCCCTGCATCAAAATCCAGCCATTTAACGCGCCAAAAGTAGAAGCAATGGCCCCCAAAGCCACCCATTGCCGCGCCGAATCTCCCCACATTTTAGCGGCTGCATCGGCAAATGGTGCAGCAGAACTTTTTAAGGTATCGCCATCAATCAAACCCATCACGGCAATCGTGCCAAATATATACACCACGGCTGTAATAATAGTGCCTAAAAGCGTTGCTCTCGGTATTGTTTTTTCAGGGTTTTCAATATTATTGGCTGGAATAGTAGCCGATTCCATACCTAAATACGCCCAAAGGGTCAATGTTGCTGTAGCCGCAATGGCACCCCATGTGCTATCTGTACTCCTGTTAAATGGTACAAAATACGTCATATCCATATAAAAAACACCACAAATAGCGATCAGTATAAGCGGTAATAATTTCATAACGGTAGTCAATAGTTGCACGATTCCAACGGTTTTAATATCTCTTGTATTGACCCAAGTAAGTACCCAAATAGCACCCAAACCGGTCAACACTGCCGCCAAATTATGGGTGGCCAAAATCGGAAAAAAAACACTCAAATAACTGACAAATGTAACCGTAATGGCCGCATTGCCACACCAGATAGATACCCAATATCCCCATGCCACTAAAAAAGCCGCGAACTCGCCCAAGCCCGCCCGTGTATAGGCATAAGGCCCGCCAACATTGGGCATCGTTTTACTCAAATAACTAAATAAAATGGCCAAAACTAAAGCCCCCGCCGATGAAAATAACCACCCAATAATGCTAATGCCGCCATAAACCGCCAAAGCCGCAGGCAACAAAAATACCCCAGACCCGATCATATTGCCAATGACGAGGGAAGTAGTTGTCCACAAACCTATTTTGTTGCCTTCTTTTGCTTGCATAAGTGGGTTGTATTTAAAAAGATGCCGCAATGTATTTACTTTTGATTCAATGGTCGCTTTCTAAGACAAAATTCTTTTTTTGATCTAAAAATAAGGTAAGAACTTAGCCAGCGGTTTCGGATCAAAAAAGCAACCAGATTTTGGTTAGACAAGCCGCTTTTTTGAGTTCGATATGGGTTTGCAGCGTGTTAGGGCGGCGATGGTGAATCCGGTGGAGAGCTTGCTGAGTGAGTAGGTAATGCTCTCTACAACACAAAAAAAAGGGCGCACCATCTCCCAAAAAAGACAGTGCACCCTTCCATATTATCTCAAAAAAATCAAATCAAATTATTGCACAACAACACGACGCGTAGCGCGATTCACGCCATCGCTCAGTTCAACGAAGTAAATACCTTTACCGTAACGCGCCATTTCTAAACGGATATTACCCGTTTGAATGCCATTTTCGATACGAGATTCTACCAATTGACCAAGGCTATTCATTATTTTAACCGTAAGATCAGTCGATTCTGGCAACGAAACCATAACAGTAGTAGTACCACTGGTTGGGTTAGGAGCAATGTTGATATTGCTGTTAAACGTTACGTCAGAAGTGCTGGAAGTACAAGCCAAACAAGAATTGAAGCACACATTAGGTGTGGTCAAAACCGTAGCAGGTACGATGAGTGAACGGTTGCCAGTAGTGCCAAATCCGCAAGGTGTTGGCAAATTATTCTCCCAACCACCAGGGCCATTTTGGAACTTATACTCAATGGTGTCGCCTTGTGGCAAATTGATTGTAGTTCTCCATATTCCAGCACCTGCGCTGGTCATTGGCTGACCTGTCCAGTTATTGAACTCGCCAGCGATATAAGCACCCATTGGAGAGAGCGTTACCTGCGACATATCCACCTGAAACGTAACAGCGCGTGCTGGAGGGGGCATGCGTTTTGCACTTACGCAAAATTCACCATCGGAGATTGCACCGTTGAAGGCAAATCCATCCACCATCATAAAGTATGTTTTGCCTACGACCGTTTGTAGCGTATCGCCAGCAGGATAAAGTGCTGCAGTAGCACTTGGACCATCTTCATTGCACAATACAGGCGTAAGTACACCACAATTAGCACCTTCATAGATCGCCATTTGTGTGTCACCATCGTTGATATAACTGGCCGCAGTAGCGTTACATTGCGCCGTTTCGATCAAATACGCGTTGCCATCGCCTTTAAAGGTAAACCAAACCGTATTTTCCAAACTTGGTGCTGCGGCATTACCCGTAGGTTCGCCAAAGCAACTCCAACCCGTTGCTGGGTCACCTATTTTTCCTGCACCTGTATTGTTGTATAAGGTAGAACTTTGTACAGTACCTACTGCTTTACCAAATAATACGTTGATATCGGCAGCATTCAAGCAAAAATCGCTAGGAATACCAGCCGCCAATTTTACAAATTGAACATCGTCCACGTAAAATTTATAGGTAGCATCAGCAGGGTAGAAATTCACGCCAGCCAGTTGATTGCTAGTTGTTACCGCACCCGAACCATCAGTAGCACGGTCGAAATTCCATACGCCTCTTAAGGTATCACTGATGCGGAGATAGGTAACATTATTGCTGATGTCAATATTCTGATCTACGGTAATCCACTTATCGTATTGGTATTTGAAGGTAGAAAATGCTGCACCCCCTACTATTATACGGCCAGCGCCGTTTGCATCAAAATATACCTCTGACCCAAAAACGTGCGGGGTAAGGTCGTGTTGAATATTGAAGTATGCTTTTTTGCCAGATGGAATATACATTTTCCATTTCAACAAATAATTGCCTTTTGTGCTATCGCCAAGCAACAATACAACATCCTGTGCTGGTGTGCCTGCTGGTACCGCAAAGTCAATTTTCAAGGATTGTGTACCAGATTTGGCTTGATCTATGGAGACTATACCATCGCCGCCAGTGCCGTCCCATGTGTCCCATATTGCAGATTGCGCATTGATGCCACCGACAGTATAAGTATCAAAGCCATCACAAATAATAGCACCCGGGTCGCACTCTAGGAAAAGAGAAGGGCAAGCACCGCAAGAATCGAAACATACGGCTGGAAGTACAGTTGTTGCTTCATTGGGTACTACATAAAGGCGGTTAAAGCCTCCAAATCCATTGGATGTACCGCATGCTGCTGTAATAGACTGCTCATCCATACCAAAGGCATTGCCATTGATGAATTTATATTGTAAAGAATCGCCCGGTTTTGCAGCAAAGGTATATGTCCAAATGCCGTTACCTGCATTGGTCATTGGTGTGCTGGCTGGATTCCATCCTTGGAAGTTACCTGCCACGTGTAAGCCCAATGGAGATACTGTTGCCAGTTTCATATCTACACGGAGCGTTACATTGTTTTCGCAAAGTGTACAAGCCCCAAAACATACCTTTGGCAAATCGCCGCCAGTAATGGAAGAAAATACATAACGAGCACTATTAACGCTACACGCAGCCGGAACAACCTCTGCACCAGTCACAACAGCACCATTAACAAAGATGTATGTAATTTCGGAGGTAGCAGGTACGCTAAGTGTATCTGTGTAAATACCACCGCCTTGGTTGACCATCGGGCGCGCATTGGGCGCACCGCCTTCCACTTGATAACCTAGGAATACCCCAGTAGGATCAACTGTTTGACCCTTCATGTCCACTGTAAAGGACACTTTTACATCGGGCAGACTCATACAGCCAGTGACAACAGTGCCGCCAGCCAATAATTCTGCTTTGAGTTTTACACCATCAGCATTACTGATCATAGCGGACGGAATAGTGACTTGTGGTATTCCACCGCCCAAAGCACCTGGTACAGCACTAGCATTATTGCCAATGATGACACCAATAGCACCTGCGTTTTGAGCCGCTAATACTTTGGCCGAAAAGCCGCAAGTACCGCGCTCCACAAAGGCAATTTTACCTGTTAAACTAGAAACAGTTGGCAAACAACCAAGGGTAGTACCGGTGGAGTCTAGCATGAGTACTAGTTCGCCGCAAAGGCCAGTAGCAGGGACGCCCCAACCATTAGGTAATGAAACGTAATTGTAATCGCCGGCAACACTAGCGGGCGCGCTTACGATAAACTTGCCCACTTGGGCAGAAATAGAGTGCAGTCCCGACAATAATAATGTCAGGATCAGCATGAGTTTGAGTTGCTTCATAAACAGCAAGATTTTGTTTTAAAAAAAACGAGTGATTGGTAAAAAATGTAAAAACTTAGACAGCGGTTTTGAGGCAAAACTTACTTTTTTTGCCAAAATGTAAGCGGAGCGGTTTTTACAAAAAAGTAATAAAAACGGATAATAAGATGGTCGAGCAAGGATGCGCACGATAACGTTGGATTAACCATAGTACTTGTTTATATTTTTGATAAATAAAAACCTAAACAGGCACTATTTAAACAACGTCGAATAGTTTTCGGAAAACCAAAAATTATTTTAAGCATCAAAGTTAGGCAATTATTTTATAGAATATCTTTTATTTGGTTTTTTATTTTATTTTTGTCTATTAATGTAAAATTGTAAATGTTTAGTATTTTTAGGATTAATCTGCTGATTAACAGGCAATTGTGTTATTAATGTTATCTTGAATTGCGCCATTTTTGTTTCCTTTTTTAACAACAAGTCCTTCCTTCAACTTTATCCGTGTGTGGTACTTTTGGGACAGATACAGCCTATTTTTAACCTTGAAAGTACACAATGTTCAATAATTCAGGCTTTAGCAAGTGTTGACTCTTTTATGAATGTAGGGATTTTGTTATAGGTATTTCAGGAGGCTGTATCATAAGTACGGTAATTGGTCGGAGTGCTTCATCTTGGCCAAATAAAATATCAAAAAATGTCTGGATAGAGTGTCGGCGTGACTGCGAGTCGCGCCGACACTACGCTCAATCAAAATATTATTTTGTTGACATTTTTAACTCTGTACTTATGATACAGCCTCCTTCACCCATGATGTCACCGATTTTGGCTACAAATATTACGGTGCGCTGCACCTTTTTAAAGAAAACCCTGTTGGTTTATCTGTTTTTACCTTATTTTAAAATCTTTTGGCGGCTCTGCATCCAGTAAATGTCTAACAAAATAGTCCCAACGGCGGCGCACCATATAATAACTATCTCTGCCATAGCCATGACCTGCATTGGGAAATAGCACCAGATCAAAATCTTTATTGGCTTTGATCAGTGCGTCCACGACCAAGTATGTATTGTACGGGGGGACATTATCGTCCATACCGCCATGCGCCAGCATTAATTTGCCTTTAAGGTTGCTTGCAAAGTTTTGATTGGCTTGGTCCTCGTAGTTGGATTTGCCGGTAGAGTCATTTACCATGAGTCCGATATAGCGTTCGCCCCAATCGTCTTCGTAGTTGCGGTTATCGTGGTTACCCGATTCCGAAATACCCACTTTGTAAAAATCAGGATAGCGGAACATGGCTGCTGCGGTGGCATAACCTCCGCCAGAATGCCCCCAAATACCCACCCTTTCCAGGTCAAGAAAGGTATATTTTTCGGATAATTGCCTCAAACTTTCTATTTGATCGTCCAAAGTGTTGTCGGCCATATAGCCATAGCAGGCGTCGTGAAATGATTTTGAGCGATCGGGGTTGCAAGTGCCATCAATCACCACAACCACAAATCCCAATTCCGCCAATGCCTGATTGTCGCCCCTCGATGCTACAAAAGAACGGCTACCCACGCCGCCGCCTTGTGGCCCCGGATAAATATAGTTGATGATAGGATACTTTTGGGTTTTATCCAAGGTAGTGGGCGTAAACATCAATCCGTACAGATCCCATTTGCCATCCAAAGTTTTTACCTTGATGGGTTCGGGTGCCTTCCAGCCGCTAGAAATGAGATCCGATATATCAGTTTGTTCCAGTTTTGTGATGATTTTGCCCTTCATATTCCTCAAAACCGCTTGGTGCGGCACATTGGGTTGGGAATAAATATCTATAAAACAAGAGGCATCCGGCGATAAATTGATATTGTGGTGGCCTTCTTCGGGTGTGAGCAATTGCAGGTTTTTTCCACTAAAATCCACACGGTAAAAATGGCTAAAATAGGGATCTCTTTTGGGTTCTTTGCCGTTGGCCTCAAAATAGAGTACCCTGTTCTTTTCATCTACTTTTAGCAAACGGGTTACGACATATTCCCCTTTGGTAATTTGTGATTTAAGGTTGCCCGTATTGGCATCGTACAAATAGAGGTGCCCCCAATCGTCGCGTTCGGAGTACCAAATAATCTCGTTGCTTGCTGCTAAAAAATGCCAATTGATAGCACCTTGCCCGCTTTCGTATTGGGTTTCTACTTTTTCTTCAAATACTTCTTTTACTGCGCCAGTTGCGGCATCGGCCATTCGTAGTTTAGCCGATTTATGATCGCGTGAAGTGGATACAAAGGCGAGTTTTGTACCATCGGGACTCCATTCGTTGTCATCAAAAGTACCAGAGCAGGCTATATCGTCGCAGAGTGTCCCCCGGCGGTCATCAGAGGGGATTTGCAAGCGGATTACTTTGGGTTGTTCTACCTCGATAATGACGCGTTGGATCTGAATAATCGTTTTATCTTGCGGAAGTGGGTATTTCCAAGATTCCAGTTTGGGCGCACCCACATTGGTCGTAACCAGATGCATATCACTTACATGTCGTTGATCTTGCTGAAAAGTGGCTATTTTTTTTGAATCTGGCGACCATAATAGAATAGCGGCATCGCTGTGTTTCCAGCCTGCATTATCTGTGGCGTAGCCAAAATTTTCTATGCCATCGGTGGTGAGTTGTGTTTCTTGGAGGGTTTCTACATCCCTTACCCATAAGTTCCAATCTTTGATAAAAGCAGATTTTTTACCATCTGGGGAGATGACATCATTGGGGTGTTGTTTTTCGTATAAATCCCTCATTACCAATTTTTTATTTTCTGGAAATAATGATTTAAAGCCCGGATCGTCATCTGTTTTGCGGCTGCCGTCTGTTGGATTAATGAGTACCGATTGTGGGCCATCTTTCCGCATTGCAGTGTACCAAAACCTGCCATCTTCGAGCCATATTGGCTGAATAATATTGTTATAGACCAGTTTATTGGTATTAAAACTCAGGAATTTTGTGGCTTGCTGGTAGTTGGCTGCGGTGAGTGTTTTCTTGTTATTTTGCTGCGCAAATGCAGAGAGTTGGATTAAAATTGAGATGAGTATTAATGTGATATTTTTTGTCATAATATACTTTGTTTTTTAAAAAAAAGGATAAGAAATGCAAATAAAGTACTTATATCAATTAAATTAGAATGTTTTGTTTAATTGGCGTCTAATTTTTTGAAAAATAGGGTAAAGAAAAACTTTTACAACATTTGAATATAAGAGGAATTACATTGGACAGGTTCAAGGATATTCTTAAATTTGCACTGTATTTGGCAGAGGTACGCAAACGAACACCAATTTTATAATTATGAACACACCCATTGACGCATATATTGCCCAGTTTTCAACAGACATCCAAGAGATTTTGGGAAAAATCCAGCAAACCATTCAACGGGCAGCACCGGAATCTGTAGCCGTTATTAGTTATATGATGCCTGCTTTTAAGTTGAATGGGAAGGTTTTGGTTTATTTTGCAGCCTATAAAAATCATATAGGATTTTACGCCACACCTACAGGTCACGAGGCGTTTAGAGCAGAGTTATCTGTCTATAAACAAGGCAAAGGTTCTGTACAGTTTCCGTTGGATAAGCCCATTCCTTACGAATTGATAGAGCGAATTGTGCAATTTAGGGCAATGGAAAATGCCAAAAAGAAACCCAGTAAAACAACACAGTCAAAGAAAGGACAATCAAAAGACCCGCAGGATGTTGATGCTTTTTTAGCCAGTTTAGAACATCCATTCATGGCTGAGATAGGGCAAATTAGAACGATTATTAAGGCCGCAAATACAGATTTACAGGAAAATATCAAATGGAATGCCCCCAATTACGTGCTAAATGGCGAAGATTACATAACGATGAGTCTTAGCAACCCAAAAAAGATCCAAATCATATTCCACCGTGGTGCAAAAAAACAATCCATACCCGATGTAAAATGGATCAATGATACATCGGGTATGTTGGATTGGAAAACAAATGATCGTGCCATAGCGACTTTTATCAATGCCGCTGATATTGAATCACAAAAAGACCATTTTGCAGATATTGTTCGTAAATGGCTGCATGCTATCATAAAAAAGGAATAAAGGCGTATGGAAGGTTGTAGGCGTTTTTCATCGTAAAAATGCTGTGAAACAATCAATTAAAGCGCACTTCAATCGCCTTTAAGCGGTATTTATCGCCCAATGGTAATTTGCGCTTACGCAATATAAACCGACCTGTTATTAAAGAACCAGCCGCTACGCCATAAGCCAAAGGATAATTTTGATCCCTATCTTGGAACAGTACCGCCATTGTAGCCGCAAACGTAAGACTTGCTCCAAAAGTAAAAAGAGCACCGCCCACAATACGCGAAAAACCACCCGGAGGCCGTTTAACATAACCAATATCTTGTACTTTTACAAGATAATTGTCTAGTAAAAGACTATTACCATCGGGTAAAATATCCGTTATTCGGCGCGTGTACCAATATTTTTCTGGGCCGTCGAACCGAAACGTAATGGCATCGCCAATAAAATATTTCTTTGTTTGAGCCTTATTGGTTTGTTCTAAGATCAACATTTTTTGGGCATCGAGACCCGTATGTACAAAGAAAAAGAGGAAAAAATAAAGTATAAATCTACTTGTGTTCATCATTGTTGTATTTTAAAAGTGAAAACTTGAACTGCTAATTAATTGTGTCCAAATACTTAATAACGAGTGGTCTCTGATATCTGCTTCCCAAAACCCATTTTATCTGCCAAAATTAACCCACAGATAAAAAGTTTACAAAAACATCTATTGGGCAAAAGTAAAAGAGAAAAACCGAATAAGGGACTTACTTATTAGATTGTTTAAAAAAAGTGGTAGTTTTGCATGAGAAATTTCATACTTATAACCTTGTACGCTACAATTTATGCGCTTTTTAATTCTTTTACCTTTGCTAGCCACGTTTTGCACAACACCCCCAAAACCAACTCCAGTACCCGCTCCCCTTCAAATTTTTGTGGGCACTTATACCGAAAAACTAGGCCATGTGGATGGTAAAGCAACGGGTATTTACACCTGCCAATTGGATACCATTTCAGGTGCACTTACCGTCACAGATTCTGTTACAGATATCGCTAACCCTTCCTATGTTACGCTCTCTCCAGATAAAAACGTATTGTATGCCGTAGGCGAAAACGGCGGTAAACCCACCCAACCGTATGGTAGTGTAGCCGCATATAGTATAGATGAGAAAGGGAAACTTACAAAAATTAATGAGGTGCCTAGTTACGGTATCGCACCTTGCCATGTTGCCACCGACCGCAATGGAAAATTTGTTTTTGTGGCCAATTACGCCACCGGTAATGTACTGAGTTATGGCATAAAACAGGGAGGAGGATTGAGCGATTCCTTGTGTATGCACAAACACGCGGGTAAAGAACCATTTGCCCATCAGGTATATCCTTCGCCGGACAATCGCTTTTTGTATGCCGTGGATAAAGGCGCGGATGGCGTTTTTACCTACAAAATAGAAGATACAGGTCTGTTGACATTGCAACATAAAACACCTGCTGCGAATGGTTCAGGTGCAAGGCATTTGGATTTTAACCCTAAAAATGATAACCAACTCGCCGTTATTCGCGAAAATAATAGCACATTAGCAGTATATCAGGTAGATAAGGCAACAGGGCATTTAATTTGTACGGATTCTTCCAGCACATTGCCGGTAGGTTTTTCGGAAAAAAGTTACTGTGCAGATGTCCATTATCATCCCAATGGCCGATTTGTGTATGGCTCCAACCGTGGACACAATAGTATTGCCATTTTCGAAATTAGCACAGAAGGCCGCTTAAAATCCCTTGGATATATGGCCTCGGGCGGGACTATACCGCGCAGTTTTATGATTACACCAGACGGTAAATGGATGCTGGTGGCAAACCAAAATTCTAGCACGGTACAGGTGTATCGTTTGGATGAAAAAACGGGTATGCCAGTACCAGTCGGAAAACCTGCGTATGTGGCAACACCCGTTTGTTTGAAATTGAGGTAAAGATTAGACTTGTTGCGATGGGAGACCATCTGGCCAGAAATTGATCTTTTCGTACTGCTTTTGGGCTATTTTTTCGTCTGTAGTGCTGCTACGAACTTAAAACTGAGATCCAATCAGCCCCAAACCCCTCATTTCATGGCTCGGCCGCTCCCACCGCAACAAGTCTATTATGCGGCCACCCCGATTTGATACCAATTCACCCTGCGCGACATCGTTATTCCCCCAATAGGATTGTAAATAATCTTGTTGGGGGATTTTTTTTTCAAGCACCAAGTTCACGCCCCCTATGTTCCCCTACATTAAACAGCATCCAACCCAAAAAACACAAACGGTTGGCATCAACCAAAATTTTCACCAATATAAAAATTACCCAATGAGAAAAACGTTCATTTTATTCGCAACCACTATTTTGCTTTGCTCCGTATTTCAATCCGCTTTGATCGGACAAGCCTCCAGCGGCGTTAAGCCCGAACTCATTTTTTACCGCAACAACAGCAATAGCAGCGGTGCCACACCCGTCGTACAAGGCGATACCATGGGTACCATCTGGTTTAGGGGATTAACTGCCAGTAACAAAACGGTCAATTCGGCAAGAATCCGTTCCTTTATTACGGGCCCTGTTTCAGTAGGCAATATTCCTTCTAACCTCGTTTTTAGTACAGGATCGCCTATATTACAAGATAGGGTAGTGATCACTTCCACTGGTTTATTCGGTGTAGGCACCATGAATCCTCAGTACCATGCGCATATTGTAGGGAATACCCACACCACAGGCGATTTTTACGGTCGTATCCACACTGATAGTAATCCCGGCAACCAAGCCCCGAATACGTATATTTCGGAAGCGTATTTTGAATCAAAATCGAGTACCGAATTGGGCGCACCAGATTTGAATGCTGCTGGTCGCGGTGGTTTGCTCACTATTGCCCCACACAGCAATACAGCGGGTCAAACCGATCATCAATTGTATTTCAACACCGATGGTATTTTCAGCCGCCGTGGTGTAGCCAATGCTGCTGCCTGGGCAGGCCCTTGGCAAAAATTGCTCACCAGCCAAGATATCAACGGTACCCCCAATCGACTTTCCAAATTTACCGGGCCGAGTGCTTTGGGCGATAGCCAACTCTTCGACAATGGTACAAATATAGGTGTCGGCACTACTACACCAAGTGCTTTTTTGGATGTAAATGGTACTTTCCGCGCTGCTGGGAATGCTAGTTTAGCGGCTAATTTGAATGTAGCAGGTACTTCCACGCTGACAGGTGTTTTGAATGTAACAAACAATTTGAATGTAACAGGTACTTCTACCTTAGCAGGTACAGTAAACGCTGGTATCAATTTGAATGTAGCAGGTGCGTCCTTTTTAGGCGGTTCGGTAAGCGCGGGTTCAACGCTGGCGGTGACGGGTACGGCATCTTTCCAGAGCAATGCCACTATACAAGGTGCAACGAGTGCTAATGGCGGCCTGACGGTGCAAAACGGTGCCAATATCAACGGCACTACCAATTTTAATGGTGGTAAAGTGGCCATTGGTACCACAGTAGGCGCGAATACACCCGGCACACATGCTTTGTATGTAAATGGTAGTATGGTCGCTACGGAAGTAAAAGTTGCCTTGCAGGGCAATTGGCCGGATTATGTGTTCGAGGCGGATTACCAACTCCCCAACCTAACCGAAACTGCCGCTTATATTGCTGCGAACAAACACTTGCCTGGTATTCCATCGGTAGCAGAAGTGCAGGCAAATGGAGGGATTGAATTGGGCGAAATGAACCGTTTGCTCCTTCAAAAAATAGAAGAATTGACACTATTAATGATCGATCAACAAAAACAGATTGATGCTTTGAAAACGGGTAAAAACTAGGTAGCGGTTTTTATAAATTATATAGATTGATTTAATATATTGATTGTTAAGTAGTTATATAGTGTCGGCGTGGCTTCGAGTCACGCCGACACTTAACTTATATCACCTCAAAATAAGCACAGGATGTCAACCCTATGCTTATTTTGGGGTCTTATAATTAATTGCAATTTTCTTTTAAGTTACATAATTCCTCTACATTCTTACACACTATAAAGTGCTTGATCCGTAGCATCTTCTACCGCACATGAGGTGGTTTTATTTGTAAAAATTAGAAATAAATTTGTTTACATAAAACCATTGCTCAGTTGTATAACCTAAGATTTACGCTGCTTCACAATTACTTTACATAGACTTCATTTTTTATTGCAGTGTACCTGTGCTACGGCAATCTACATTTGCCGATCAAATTCACGCTACAGGTTTTTTTATCGCTTTTTAATCTAATTTTCACATTTCATCACTTATTCTATTATGAAGGTAACATGTTACACCTTCAAGGGCATTTCTATTGCCCTTGTATTCATTTTATTTATGGGTTCGCTAGCCGCACAACGCCTCACCGGGGTTGTGACCGATGCTGGGACGAATGAAGTCCTTGTTGGCGCCACTGTGGCTGTCAAAAATGCCAACAAAGGAACTTCAACTGATAACAATGGTCAATTTATGATTGATGCCCGCGAGGGTGAACAATTGGTCATTTCTTATATCGGTTATGAGTCACAAGAATTAACAGTTGGATCAGCAACAACGCTCGCAATTCAATTGGTTCAAACGAATGAACTCAAAGAAGTCGTTATCACTTCACTGAACATTAGCCGCGATAAAAAATCGCTTGGTTATGCCATTCAGGAAGTAAGTGGTTCCAGCCTCGACAAAGCCCGCGAAACAAACATTGTCAGCGCACTTGCTGGTAAAGTAGCGGGTGTAACGATCGTTGGCAATCCATCAGGTATCGGTTCTTCTGCGCGTATCACGATTCGTGGCGAGCGTTCGCTGAACCTTGGCCGCAATCAACCCCTATTCGTAGTGGACGGTGTACCGATCAGCAATGAATTCCGTGGTTCTTCTGGCAGCAGTTTTCAGGAGGCTGACTATGGTAATGGTGCTGGTTTTGTCAATCCAGATGACGTTGCTTCTATGACGGTATTGAAAGGCGCAAGTGCTGCGGCTTTGTACGGATCACGTGCCAACAACGGTGTTATCTTGATCACAACCAAATCAGGAAAAGGTACCAAAGGTATTGGTGTTACCATCAATTCAACGGTTTCATTCGAGAATGTACTTGTATTGCCAGAATACCAAAACGTATATGGTCAGGGCTTGGGAGGAGAGTTTTCATTCAAAGATGGCAACGGTGGCGGTACCGCCGATGGTGTGGACGAAAGCTGGGGGCCAAAAATGGACGGCCAATTGATTCCTCAGTTTGATTCGCCTACTTCAAATGGCTTTCGTGGTGGTGATGTAGGTAACCTGTTTGGTACAATCGGACCTGTTAATCTGTCTGCTCAGTTGGCCAGACGTGGTGAGGTTTCTGCTACACCATTTTCTCCGCTCGAAAACAACGTACGCGATTTCTTTGAAACAGGTGTAACACAGACGCACAATGTCGCTTTGGCTGGAAGCAATGAAAAAAGCGATTTCCGCTTGTCATACACTTGGTTGGATCAGACAGGTACTGTGCCAAATACAGACCTTAACCGCAATACGATTGCATTTTCTGGTGGTTACAAATTGACCAACAAACTGAAAGTACGTACAGCGATCAATTACTTGAACAGCGCAAGTGCAAATCGACCAAACCTCAGCTATGGTACTGAAAATATCATGTACTTGTTCAACTGCTGGTTGGGCCGCAGCGTAAATGTGGAAGCAATGCGCGATTACTGGCAGGAAGGTCGTGAAGGGTTGAACCAATTTGGTTTTAATTACAACTACCACGATAATCCATATTTCAATATGTTCGAAAATACAAACAGTCAAAATATTGACCGTGTATTTGGTAACGTGGCCGTAACTTATGATTTTACAAAAGAATTGTCGCTCTTGGTGCGTAGTGGTACCGATGCAAGCAACGAATTCCGTGCGCGTAAGCGTGCATATAGCACTCAGCGTTTTCAGCGTGGTAGCTACCGCGAAGAGCGCATTGGCTATAATGAGACCAATACTGACTTCCTTTTGGGGTATAAAAAAGTATTATCAGAGAAATTTGACTTCAATGTCGGCTTAGGTGGTAATGCTATGCGCCAAATCGGTCGTGCAACAGATGTAATCGCTCCAGAATTGGCAGTACCGGGTATTTACACATTGGGCAACTCCCGCGTAGCTTTACGCAATGTAGCCACTCGTCCATATTTCCAAAAGCGTATTAATAGTTTGTATGCAACTGGTCAGGTAGGGTTTAATAACTTCCTATATTTGGATCTGTCTGCTCGCAATGACTGGTCAAGCACATTGCCATCAGACTCTCGTAGTTACCTATATTATGCTGCGAATGTAAGTGCTGTACTCACAGATGCTTTTAAAATGAATAACAGCGTTTTGTCCTTTGCAAAAGCGCGTTTGGGTATAGCACAGGTAGGTAATGACACGGATCCGTACCAATTGATCGCTTTGTACAATGCACAAATACCTGTACAGGGCCAGCCTTCTTATTCTCAGGCCAGCCAATTGGTCAATCCAACACTGAAGCCAGAGATCAGTACTTCGATTGAAACAGGTTTTGATGTACGTTTCTTTAATAACCGTATTGGTTTGGACGTAACGTATTACAATACACTCAGCCGCAACCAATTGTTGCCGTTATCATTGAGTATCGCAACTGGATACAATTCACGATTCATTAATGCAGGCAAAATCCGCAACCAAGGTGCAGAAGTAACCTTGAATTTGGTACCTGTCAAAACCCGCGACTTTACATGGGAAGCAGCCATCAACTGGTCGGCTAACCGCAGTAAAGTGGAAGAATTATATGTAGATCCGATCAGTGGTATTGCCGTGACACGTTATGTAATGGGAAGCCGTTACATCAATGTAGAAGCGCGTGTAGGCGAGCAAATGGGTGATATGTATGGAATTGGATATCAGCGCGTAAGTGCTGATCCTGCCAGCCCATTCTACGATGCAAGCGGAGCGAATGTAGGTAAAGTGGTCTATAACGCGGCAGGTAAGCCGATTGCAACTGCTACACAAATCAAATTAGGTAATTACAATCCCGATTGGTTGGGCGGCATTTCAAATACATTTACTTACAAAGGATTGGTTGTGAGCGCATTATTTGATGTTCGCTCTGGTGGTGAGGTATATTCGCATACACAAACAGTCGGACGTGAGGGCGGACAAATCATCGAAACCCTTGAAGGCCGTGCAGACGGATATGACCTGACGAAAGAAGGAAACGGCGTTATCGGTGACGGTGTTGTCAAAAATACAGATGGTACTTTCAGCCCCAATACCGTAGAACTAAGTGCACGTGAGTGGCATTCGTCTTATACTTTGGGTCGCCGTTTGGTGGAAGGTGTTATCTACGATGCCTCTTTTGTCAAACTTCGTGAAGCACGTATTGGTTACACCATTCCAAATCGTATTTGGGGTAAAACTTCTATACGCGATCTCAGCATCAGCCTTGTAGGCCGCAACTTAGCGCTTTGGAGCAAAGTGCCGCATATTGATCCGGAAACTTCTTCTACTGTCGGTGGCGAAGTTATCCCCGGAGTAGAATCTGTAGCCCTTCCTTCTACGCGCAGCATTGGTATCAACCTCAACTGCCGTTTCTAAATTCTTTCACTTTTACTACTATTCAACATGAAAAATAATTGGATAAAAGCATTTATGCTCTTTGGTTTTGTAGCGTTGGCTATTGGCTGTACCAAAGATTTTGATGAAATTAATATCAACCCAAATGCGCCAACAGCCGTCAACTCCGGCTTGTTATTACCACAGATACAGCGCGATATGATGGGTTCTATCTTGGGCGAAGCGTGGGGCATTGGCAATATTGTCATCCAGCACACTGCCAAAAACCAGTTTGTAAACGAAGATCGCTACTTATGGGGAGATCTTACCAGCATCTGGAACAACGTGTATGACAACATGCGCGATGTGAACGATATCATTACACAAAGTGAAGCCAATGGCGAGAATAACTACAAAGGGATTGCGTTGGTAATGCGTGCTTGGATGTTCTCTCTTGCAACCGATGCGTACGGCGATATTCCTTATTCTGAGGCCATCAAGGCAACACAAGGTATTAACTATACTAAGTATGATGCACAGGAAGAAATATATGCAGGTATGTTGCGCGACTTGGATGAAGCCAACAAAACCTTGGGTACTTCTGGTGAAGTAGTCGCAGGCGACTTGATCTATGGGGGCAACGCGACTAAGTGGAAAAAATTGGCGAACTCACTCCGTGTCCGCTACCTCGTTCGTATTTCTGCAAAGAAAGATGTCAAAGCAGATTTGCAAGCGATTATCGGCAATCCAACGGCCAATCCACTCATGGAGTCTATAGCAGATAATGGTGTTTACAATTATCAGGCTGCTGCGCCGGATCAGTTTCCACAGTTTTCGAGTCGTATTGGATCTTTCAATGAGTTCCGTGCTTCCAAAACTTTGTTGGATACCTTGAAGACATTGGGCGATCCTCGGATGAGTATTTTCTTCCGTGCAACACCTGATACAGAAGGCAAACCAACAGAAGTATTTGCAGGTCTTCCGAATGGCCTCAATGACGTAGATGCTCTTCAGTTCAACGGTGGCCCACAGTTTCAGTCGCGTGTTGGCTCTTTGTTTTATGAGAATGCAATCACAACAAAAGGTATTAGCATTGCTAAAGGTGTTATTATGACTTATGCCGAATTACAGTTTTTATTGGCAGAAGCCACTGAAAAGGGACTCATTGCTGGTGATGCGGCTGCTTATTATACCAATGGTGTAAATGGTTCATTTGCATTCTATGGTCTTACGGCTCCAGCCGGATATTTTGATTTGGCACAAGTGTCTTATACCGGTGATGCTACTGCAAAACTGAATAAAATCGGTTATCAGAAATGGATTTCCTTGTTTTTCCAAGGTATGGAAGCATGGTACGACTGGCGTCGGACGCGTATTCCAGCATTAACACCGGGAGCATCTAATCAAAACAACAACTTGATTCCGGTTCGTTTTCGGTATCCGGTGATTGAACAGTCTTTGAATGCAGAGGGTTATAAAGGCGCAGTAAATCGCCAAGGTGCTGATGATTTGAATAGCAAAATGTGGTATTTGAAGTAATTGGCAGAGATTTTAATAATACTCTAAACCATAGGCACACACGGTGTAAATTGTACATCCGTGTGTGCTTTTTTTGTAGGTAATTGTGGAAAATGGGAGCATGGCTGTCTGCCGCCGCGTATAGCGAGCGCTTGACAGCCATACAAAGTTAGCACATTTTTTCGATTTTTTAAAGCCCATGAAACTCCGATGTCCCATAATATTCCTCTTATAGAAAAAGTAATTGGTAAGTATGAATATGAATGATCACTTGTACTGTGGGGGACTATTTAAAAGTTTGTAGATTCGTACCCGAAAAATGCTCCCCTTTCTAATTTTTAGGGTACGTTTGCAATAAATTTCACTCAAGGGTTTGAATAATAAAAAGTTAATTACCCTGTTCCTGCTGCTATGCACTGTTCAATTGCACAGCCAGGTTAATTTGAATTATCAACAAATCACCACTGCAGATGGTCTATCGCAGGGTTTGGTGTTTGATATCATCCAGAGCCGTGACGGTTTTGTCTGGATCGGTACCAAAGATGGGCTGAACCGCTACGACGGCTCCCGCTTCAAAGTGTTCTCACCCGACCTCTTTGATCCATTTTCTATTGCAGAAGGCTACATTTATCATCTTTACGAAGACAGTCGCGGCTGGATCTGGCTTCAATTTGCTAATGGGACGGACGTACTTGACCCGAAAAGCGGGCGATTTTTCCATTTAATGAAAGAGGGGCAACCGGTTGTCTCGGCTTTATTTGAAGATCATTCCGATGGTACTATCTGGTGTCTGCCGGGCGGCGACCGACTCCTGAAATTCAGCATTTCAAAAGATATGCTGGAAAAGGCGTTCCAACAAGGTAATGCTAATATTGAACCGCCTTGTAAAACGTTTTCTTTGCCTGCCATCAAAGACGCGTCTGGTAGATCAATCCGGGCTAATTCTCTGCTTTTTACCCAAAAATACAAACCGCTGGTGGCGACGAGTCGTGGCTTGCGGCGGCTGAATCAGGATAGCGAAAAAATGGATTTGATGGGATATGCTACGTCAAACATAAACAGGTTAGCCCAAGACCCCGAGGGTAAAATCTGGATGGATGTCTATGATGAAAATCCTGATAAAACAAATGCTTTGCGCACTATTATCTGGGACGAGCAGGCGGGGATGCAGCAAGGGCAAATTTTGCCAGGTGTTTATTACGAATGGTGGACCTTTAACGGAGCGCTGTGGATCATCAGGAATAACACTTTAAAAAAATATCAGCCACAAAAGTACCTGAACAAGGAGCCTGCTGATATTGAATGGCCTATAGAAGCCTTTTTCCCACAACATGAACAAGGCCGTATTACCAGCTTGTTTTTAGATCAGAGCGGTATGCTTTGGGTAGGCACCGATGGCTTTGGCATTTTTAAGATCAATACCCAAAACCCTACCTTCCGAGAGTATCTTCCCAATATCTCCCAACGCAAGATCTTCGAAACACCGGAGGGCAAATTCGTCACTTCTGCCGGACCGGGTAAACTATACCAATCTGTTTATTTTGACCAAAGCACGCCTGATCAGTCTCTGTCATCGCTTCATCATGGATATACACAACCCTTAACCGTACTGTATGATCAGGTCGGCAATTGCTGGTCATACGGTGCTGACTCGTTGCTGTACCGCAGAGATGCCCTTACCAAGGCCCTTCAGACATTTCCATTGAAAGGGCGAGGTTTGTGCCTCGACGCAAAAAACAAGATACTTAGTGTCAGTGAATCGGGTTTGCACGGGCTTGATCCCGCGACGGGCCAATCTCGGTTATTCGCCTTTAAAACACGCCTGCAACAGCGTTCTGAATTTTCTCATTTCCTGTGGAAAGACGCCGAATCTATGATTTGGATATTTGGGTTTGAAGGATTGGTTAAAGCAACCCCTTCCGATGCTGACGGGTATCAATTTGAATACTTCGTCAATAATCCGAAAGACCGCACTTCCTTATCCTCTAATACGGTAATGAGCGCCGCCGATGATCCGCTCGAACCTAATCGTTACCTCTGGCTGGGCACCAAAGCCGGGCTAAATCGCTTAGACAAAAAGACAGGGGTATTCAAACAATACAGTATCGCACAGGGGCTGCCCGACAATGTGGTATATGGCGTTTTGGCCGAAAATACGCCAAAAGACGGCACCAGACCCGGATTTATCTGGCTGAGTACCAACAAAGGGTTGTGCCGCTTCGATGTTCGCGCCGAAACGGCCAAGAACTTTACGGCTGCCGATGGCTTGCAGGACAATGAATTTAACAGTTCGAGTTACCTGAAAACCCGCAATGGCACTCTAATTTTCGGGGGGGTAAAGGGTCTGACCGTATTTCACCCGGACAGCCTGCGGTTTAATCCATTTGTGCCTCAAACCCGTATCGTTGGTTTGTATGTCAATAACCAGACCTACGATATTAGCGGTCAATCGTCCATCACGCTCACACACAATCAAAACCTGCTGACTTTTGACTTTGCAGCGCTTGAATTTACCAATCCGGCACAGAATCTGTACCGCTATCAACTTGTGGGCGTGGACAAAGACTGGGTAACATTGGGAAATAAAAATAACATCCAGTTTGCTAATCTGGCTCCCGGAACCTATACCTTCAAGGTGCTGGGCAGCAACAATGCCGGTGTCTGGAGTGCCCAGCCCGCCGAACTGCAGTTTACCATCCGGCCACCGTGGTGGGCTTCCTGGTGGGCCTGGCTGCTGTATCTTGGCATATTGGCAGCAGGGGCTTGGCAATATTATCAATACTTGCTCAATCGGCGCTTATCGGAGCAGGAAAAACTGCGCTTGAAAGAACTCGACGACTTCAAAACCCAATTTTTTACCAATATCACCCACGAATTCAGAACCCCGCTCACGGTCATGCTGGGCATGAGTGAGCAGTTGGCAAAAGACGAAACCGACGATCCGAAACGCAGTAAACTCGGCCTGATCAAACGCAGCGGAGAAAACCTGCTCCGACTCATCAATCAGATCCTGGACCTGGCTAAATTAGAGTCGAACACCTTGAAAATGAATTACATCCAAGGTGATATTCTGACGTTCATCCAGTATGTCACCGAAAGCCTGCACTCGCTGGCCAATGCGCAGAATCTGATGCTCCGCGTCGAAAGTGAACAATCGAAGATCGTGATAGATTACGATCCCGAGCGTTTTTTACAAATCATCCACAATCTATTGTCGAATGCCATCAAATTTACGCCTTCAGGCGGCAAAGTGGTCATTCGGACTACTGTAGAGTTGGCAGGTTTTAGAAACCTGCCAACTCTTAATATCGCGGTAACTGATTCAGGCGCAGGAATCCCTCCCGAGGAGCTGCCGCATTTGTTCGAACGATTTTTTCAAGCCAGAAACCAAGAACACGCCAAGGCTGGCGGGACGGGCATTGGACTGTCACTTACCCGCGAATTGGTCAAAGCGATGGGCGGCGAGATTTCGGTGGAAAGCAGCGTAGGCGTAGGCAGTACTTTTTTGGTGCGTTTGCCGATCACTAACAATAGTGCATTGGCCGCATCAGGGGACAACGTTAAGATAGAAACCTGGAAGCCATCCCTTGCAAAACCACAAATAACGCGCCCTGAGGAGCCAGTGCAAAATCATCCCCTCACTGCGCCAACCGTCCTGTTGGTAGAAGACAACCCGGATGTAGTGGAATACCTCAATGCCTGCCTTAAAGAACACTATCACCTCGATTTTGCCTACAACGGCCAGGCTGGCATAGACATGGCACTTGAAAACGTACCTGATCTCATCGTCAGCGACGTGATGATGCCGTATAAAGATGGCTTTGAAGTGTTGGAAAACCTTAAAAACGACGAACGCACGAGCCATATTCCGATTGTTTTGCTGACCGCTAAGGCCGATATACAGAGTCGGCTGGCTGGACTGCGCAAAGGAGCAGATGCCTATTTGTCCAAGCCTTTTCATCAGGAAGAATTATTGGTAATATTAGAAAACCTGCTCGAATCACGGCGGAAGTTACAGGCTAAGTACCAGCAAAATGTGCTTTTAATCACAGCACCCGCTGTTACGGAACCTGACCCGGAGGACAGTTTCCTTCAAAAAGTTCGAGCCGTGGTGGAAAAAAACCTTTCCGATGCTGATTTTGAAATGCCGCAACTTGAACGCGCCCTTGCGATGAGCCGCAGCCAGATATTCCGCAAAATCAAAGCATTGACGGGCAAATCGCCCAGCCTGTTTATTCGCTCCATTCGCCTGCACCATGGCAAACAAATGCTGCTGAACACCGCGCTCACGGTTTCTGAAATTGCGTACGAGGTGGGCTTTTCTTCGCTCAATTACTTCTCCGATGCATTTTTTGAAGAATTTGGAGAACGCCCCTTGAAGGCGCGGGGCGGAGGAGAATAGACATTATACAGAATTATTTCAAGATTTTCAGGGTTTTTCATTTGATGTTGGATGTTCCATCTTCCGGCAAAAAATTGTTACGCCCAATTTGTCGATGCAACATCTAAAATTCTCATTATAAGCCAGTTATCTTCCATTCGCCTACTCCAGTGCATCATAATCAGTAGAGAAAATTTCCTGTACGCAACCTCAACGGTAGTGTTTGAACGATGATTGGTAGCCCGCCGCTCTGGCCTGCCCACACCTTTGTTGCAGTTCCAAAAGGAGCCGATTATCACATTCAAAAACAAATTTTTAAAAACATGAGAAATCTATTTTTTATCGCGGCGCTGTTGTGTGCCTCAGTCAACATTGCTTCTGCACAAGTTGTGGCACATGATAATGCCGAAAGAGACCTGAAAACGGTGCAGGATGCCCGCAGCGCTTACCTGAAAGGCGACTGGGCCGCTCTTCAGGCGCTGCTTACTCCCAACGCTATGGCTTACGGCGTGGCAGGCCGGGATTCTTTGACCGGAACCGAACTGATCCAATACTGGAAAACAGGACGGGAGTCGGGCGTAACAGTAGCCTTAGGGAAAGGCCCTGTGTTGCCGTTAAACATGGCCGATGGGCCACAAAAGGGCGATTGGGTCTTTGAATGGAATCAACACACCACCACTAAGGATGGTAAAAAAGTAGTGTTTTCGTTCCACGTTGTATACAGTATGAAAGAGGGTAAAATAGCGCGCCTCTTCTATTACTACAATGAGGCGGCAATCATGAAGCAGGAAGGCTGGAAGTTTACGCCGCCGAAAAAGTAACTCCCTTTATCACAAATGAACTTTAAACAATTGCAGTTCCAGAAGAAGTTGCAATCATCACATTCAAAATCAAATTTTTTCAAACATGAGAAATCTATTTTTTATCGCGGCGCTGTTGTGTACCGTGATCAACATTGCCTCTGCACAAACAGCAGTAGGAAAGCAAGCCAACGCTGTACCAACCAAACCCATCTGTCTTGTCCAAAAAGTATTTGAAAACGACCAATTAGCCTTTAGTTTCCGCTTCAATGCAGCCGGACACCTTCAGGAAAGCAAGGAGTACAAAAACGGTCAGGTTAAATTGCACCGGCTCATAGAACGCGCCGATGCCGAGGGTAGGATACTGGAAGCACGTCTGATAGACAGCATCGAAAAAAAGGTATTCGTAAACAAATTTACCCGCGATGCAGCAGGATATGTGCAGACTTTGGAACGTTTTGAAGTGAAGGATGGCGCCGCGCCGGTATTGGTAGCACGCTATGTCTATGAAAACAATCCGTCGGCTCCAATTGTCATCACCAAAATTACCAAATACGAGGGCAGTGGAAACCTGATGGAGGTGACCAAAATTGAAAGTTCGGATGCCAATGGCAGTGGCAAATCGGTGCTTACCGACAAAGACGGTAAGGTCATAAAAACGGAAGTATGGAAGCGCGACGACAAAAAATCAGGCCGGCAATTCGTTGATGCTTTCCCCTACATGTGGATACACAACCGTACAGAATATACCCTAACCATGGCAGATGGCACGGTGGATCCCAGCTCCAACAAAGACGAAAACCGTGTTGTGAATGCCCAAGGTTATACAACCAGCGTCACCACGCGATATGCCGATGGTCGTGTATCGAATTTTAGGATGGAGCACGAATGCCAGTAGTCCAACGCAGTATAAAGGGAGTGTCTCCATAAGGGCCACTCCTTTTATTTACCAATGAACTTTAGACACATGTTTTTTTCATTCAGATTTTTCAGTACCGCTATCCTATCTATTTGGATTTGCTGAAAGCCAGCCATCTTGGCCTATATCGGATTGTTTGTTTTTTCTCTAATTTGTGCTAAC
>JBEAVK010000269.1:0-11625 GCA_041160955.1 Bacteroidota bacterium | reverse complement strand
ATTCACCGTTAACTTCAAAGCGGCTGATAATGCAGATGGTTATCAGTTTACGATGAACTTGAATGGTCTTGAAGTAGCAGACATCCTCCCAGGTGAGAAAATGTCTTTGGATAACTTCGGTGTATTTGCTGATGCAATCACAACATCTGCTGACGGTTCTAACGGCGAATTCGCAGTTACATTCCGTGCTACTGCAAATGGTCAATTGAGCCAAATGATCGGTGTATCTAGCCGTATCACTAAGGCAGTTGCATTCGATGCTTCTTCTAAGTTGGCAGTTGCTTTCCGTTTCAACAACGGTGCAACTAGCACAATTGCAGGTTTAGGTTTCGAATTATACCAAAACTCTCCAAACCCATTCATCAACAAGACATTCGTAGGTTTCCACCTCCCAGAGGCTACAGAGGCTACATTGTCTGTTTATGATGAGACTGGTCGTGTGCTTTACACAACTACTGGCGATTTCGGTAAAGGTTACAATGCAATCGCATTGGATCGTACTTCTTTGAACGCTATTGGCGTACTCTACTACAAGTTAGAGACTGCTACTAACAGCGCTACTAAGAAGATGATTCAAACTGCGAAGTAATTTATATAGGATCTGAGTATTTGGATATCCGATATTCAAAACAGCAATGTTTCGATTGTTAGATATTCAAATACTCTATCCGTTATAAAAATAAAATGGTGTTCGAGCCCACCATGGTGTCACTAAAAATCGATTTTAAACATACTTTAAAATCGGTTTTTGGGATGGCCTCTCTCCGGGAGTCGGAGGGGGGCTTTTTTTATTTTTTGATCTTACTACCTGATTCCTAATGTGTAACTATACAGCCGCCACCCAAATTCCCGTAAGGAATGTATGTTTATAGGGTGGAATGAAAAATCTGGTTCAATTCCCGTAGGGAATGTATGTTATTTTGTGCGTTTTTACATAAAATCCCTACGGGATTTAGGCAATTTACCCTATTCAGCCTATAAACATATATTCCCTCCAGGAATTTTTTGGTAGCGGCTGAATAGTTACCCTAATGTAGTAGAATCAACCGAAAAAGTTAAATCAATCTAAAAAGTCGAATAAGTAAGACTATCTTTGCCCCAATAAACTATATAGATGATGTATTCCAAATTAAGTGCCTTTATATTATATACACTATGGGGCTGGAAACTCACGGGCAAGTATCCCCATGAAGTAAAAAAATTAGTCTTAATTGTTGCACCGCATACCTCTAATTGGGATTTTCCAATTGGTGTACTGGTACGGAGTGCTGAAAACATTAACGCTTACTTTGTTGGCAAACATACCCTTTTCTTTTGGCCTATTGGCTATTTTATGCGCACTTTTATGCGTGGTATCCCGGTGGACAGGCGTACAAAAGGTAATTTTGTAGATGCAACTGCGGAACTTTTTGAGCATCGAGACTATTTACATATTGTAATGGCTCCGGAAGGAACACGCGCGCTCGTTACAAAATTCAAAACAGGATTTTACTTTACAGCAAAAGCCGCTCGTGTACCAATTGCTTTATGTAAGTTCGATTGGGAGCATAAAGAAGTTTATTTTGATCCACAACTTTTTTATCCCACTGATGATGAGGCGGCTGATATGGCTTTTCTCTGGAATTATTATCGGAACGTAAAAGGTTATAATCCTGAATTGGGCGTTCATTAGTTCGGTATAAAGTATAATAAAAAAATAATTTTAATGTCAATAAAAGCATTTGCCCCGGCCTCTATAGGCAATATCGGTGTTGGATTTGATATCATGGGCTTGGCACTTGAACAGCCCGGCGATGAGGTTGTTGTACATCTGAGTACCCAACCGGGTATTCGTATCATAAAAATGACCGGTGATCAAGGGAAATTACCTTATGAAACGGAAAAAAATACAGCTGGTATGGCGGTTTTGCGCCTAGCAGAGTACCTTGGTGCTACAAATATTGGCATTGATATCGAAGTACACAAAAAACTACCTCTGGGTAGTGGCATGGGTAGTAGTGCCGCTAGTGCTGTGGCTGCTGTATTAGCGGTAAATGAACTGCTTAAAGCAGGTTTGAATAAAAAACAATTATTGCCCTTTGCTTGCGCTGGAGAAGCGGTGGCCTCGGGCAGTTTGCATGCCGATAACGTGGCACCTTCTTTATTAGGTGGTATCATCTTAATAAGGGATAATCATACTTATGATATTCACCGATTGCATACGCCCAGTGGGCTATATGTGGCGATGGTGCACCCTAATATCCGTATTCTTACCTCGGAGGCTAGGGCAATATTAAAAGATGCTGTTCCAATGCCACAATTTGTCCAACAAACGGCCAATGTAGCATCTTTTGTCGTTGGGTTGCAGAATAATGATTTTGCGCTATTAGGCCGATGCTTACGCGATGTTGTGATTGAACCACAACGTGCTCAATTAATTCCCGGCTTTTACGAGGTACAGGCGGCAGCCATGTCGGCAGGCGCATTGGGATGCAGTATTTCTGGCGCTGGCCCCGCTATTTTTGCTTTATGTGAAGGTAGTAAAACGGCTGAAATAGTCGCCACCGAAATGCAAAAAGTATTTATTGCACAAAAAATAGAAAGTAATATTTACCTCTCACCTGTAAACGAAACAGGTGCGGTTATCTGTTAAATTAGACCATATTTTGAATTTTACAAAAATCCCCCCACGGCTTGTTTATACTCTCCTTTTATTACTTGCTTTAGTACTGACTTGGATTGGATCTCGAAATCGTCCTGATCCTGTTTGGCAGAAAGCAAATGAAATTATGGTGCAACCTCGATTAATGATTGAGGATGTTGTAGATTCTTTGGGGCTGCTATATGCTGAGGTGCACCATAAACCGATTAAAATAGGCCAAATTGACTCTACAGGGTATAAATTATTAGAAAAACCAAGGCTTCGTACCTTGGCCTGGCCTCGATTTAGGGATTTTTGCCGAATGGCAGTACAAAATAATGCGGTCATTCTTTCTGGTGTAACGGGTACAGGAACAACAAAATTGGCTGAAAAAACAGCTATGTTTATCGCAACATACCCCGAACATAATATTTTGAGTATCCATTGTGCGCCAGAGTTTGACTTGGAACTCCACAAAAAATACATCGGCTGGGAGGATGAATCAGGGCAATTTCAACAAGGCGCCCTTTTAATGTTTTTAGAAAAGTGTAGGCAAAACCCTACCCAGCGGTTTGTTTGTGTGATCGATAACTTCGATAAAATAAATCCCGAAACATTTTTTGGCCCAGAACTTTGGGAAAAACTTGGCTCCCCCAAAGAGAAATCAATCATTGGAGGTAAAGAAGTGGTTATTCCCAATAACTTTTTTATGTTTTCGGTGACACACCGAGGCCCTGGTTCTCGTGTAGAGTTTAATGAAGAGCATATTAAAAGACTGGGTAAACCCTATATTGTACAACCTGATCCAACTGAGTTATTGGATTATTTCAAAAAAGGCGCGGTTGAAATAATTAACGATCCCAAAAAAGATTCTACTAAAATCAAAGAAGATTTACCCGCTTTGTTGAGTAATATTAACAAACGCAGAATGCTGTATTATTTCTTGAAATCCAATGAAATGATGAATAAGCAATATGGAGAAGGTTTTGAATTGGGACAGGGAAGTAATGTCCGGAAATTTTACAAAGAAAAAGATTTAAATAAATTAAAAGAAACATATATTAATCATATTAACGCTATCAGAGGTGTTAAGTCGTTGACAATGAATGATTTCGAATCTTTGGATTATACGGTGACCAATAACGGAATTGAACCTCATACTAACTTTTTTGAACGCCAAATTAAAATATTGGCTGATACAGGATATTTAGTGGAGATTACAATGGTGGCAACAACAGCATTGCTTACCACTTTAATTGGCTATTGGATTTTTAGAAGAAGAGAGAAAATGATCCGCAAATTTGGTAAAGAAGCACAACAAATTTACGATGATTTTGAAGATGAAAAAATAAGTGCCGAGGAGGCTGCCCGTCGATTGGAGCAAATTAAAAGTGAAGTGAATGATCTGGTGCTGAAACGAAGCCTGAATTATACCGAAGGTCTTTATTTTATGGGTTTTGTGGATGATAAGGTGCGGCGTATTGATTTTTCGCGGAATGTATCCGAAAATTTCCTTGAATTATTTAATGCGTTTATGGAAGATGATGTTCTCACCGAGAACGAATATCAAAAACTTTGTCAATTCTTAGAGTCCATGCGTAACAAAATTCCGGTAGAAACCTACCATACTTTTATCGAAAAAGTAGAATGGGCATACCGTAATAAATCAGCAAACAATTGATTGAATCATTAATGCCTGCCAGATTTCACCTGTCCATGAAAGAGCAGGAATTAGCAGATTTGGTGGAATATCTTATGACATTAAAGTAACTTCAAAACAATGCCATCATTTGCCATCTCGGATATACACGGCTGTAGCCAAACATTTACTGCGTTATTGGATAAAATTGCCTTTTCTAAGAGCGATTCATTGTATCTTTTGGGCGATTATATCGATCGGGGACCAGATAGTAAGGGCGTTATTGATCTAATTTTAAAGATGAAAGAAGAGGGCTACCACGTCTATTGCCTGCGGGGTAACCACGAGCAAATGATGCTGGATGGATTGACCGACAATATCAAAAAGCAGACTTGGGTAATGGCTGGTGGGAAAAACGCATTGCTTAGTTTTGGCGTAGATGATTTATCTCAAATACCGGAAAGATATATTGATTTTCTGCATCAGTTGGAATATTACTTCGAAGCGGATGGCTATATTTTGGTACATGCAGGGTTGAGTTTTTGGGAAACAGGAAGGCTGGAAGATAAAAAGAGTATGCTCTGGAGCCGTTCTTGGTACAATGATATTGACTACAAATGGCTGGGCGAGCGCATTATAATACACGGGCATACACCTCAGACACGTATGGAATCGGACGCGCAACTTGCATCTATCCAAACACAGCGCTATTTGAATATTGATAATGGCTGCGTTTTTGCACATCGGGTTAGAGGCATGGATATGGGGAATTTATTGGCTTTTGATATGACTAATCAAGTACTATATTCTGTTGCAAATATTGATTGAAATAGTCGTACCTTTGTCGCGAAATTAGCCTAACCACCACCTCATTTTTTACTTTTTGTCGCATTGTCATACATGATAACAACAGTTACTTCACCACAAAAAAAACAGACCAATAGCCAAATGACAGCATCATACCGGAACGAAGTACTGGAAGATTTTCGCATTTGTAGCGTAAGTCGTGAAGCCAGTGTCATTGCCCGTAAGGAGGTATTGACTGGCAAAGCCAATTTTGGCATTATCGGCGATGGTAAAGAAGTGGCTCAAGTAGCCTTAGCAAAAGCATGGAAAAAAGGGGATTATAGATCCGGTTATTATCGCGACCAAACCCTCCACTTTGCCTTAGGACTGGTGGAGTTAGAAGCGTTTTTTGCGCAATTATATGGAGATCCTGTACATGATCCGTTTTCGTCGGGACGGCAAATGAATTGCCATTTTGCTACGCAATTTATTGATGAGCAAGGCGAATTTTTGGATTTGAAGAACAGATTTAATATTTCATCTGATATTTCCTCAACCGGTGGTCAAATGGCCCGCGGTCTTGGATTGGCATTTGCTTCCAAAAAATTTAGAGAATTGCCCCATCTCTGCGGTGATTTATCCAATAATGGCTCTGAAGTATGTTTTGTAACCATTGGCGACGCTTCTACCTCGGAGGGCGTTTTTTGGGAAAGTATCAATGCCGCAGGCGTACTTCAAGTACCTATGGCTGTTTCAGTTTGGGATGATGGTTATGGTATTTCGGTGCCCAAAAAATTCCAAACGACAAAAGAGAGTATTTCAGAAATTTTATCTGGTTTTGATGGAGAAGGTGGGGTGGACATATATACAGGAAAAGCGTGGGACTACGCTGGCTTGTGTAAACTTTATAGCGATGGAATTGAAGAAATGCGTGTGACTCATCGCCCTGCTTTGTTTCACATTCAAGAGGTAACCCAACAATTGGGACACTCTACATCGGGCGATCATCGCCGCTACAAAACAACCGAAAGACTTGCATTTGAAGAGGCTTTTGACTGTAATAAAAAATTCGAGCAGTGGATCCATGAAACGGGTATTGCTACCGAAGAAGAAACAGCAGCGATTAAAAAAGAAGCCAAAAAAACGGCTACAGAAGCCGCAAAAGTGGCTTATCGACGCTATCAAGATGCCGTCATATTACAACGTGACAGTTTAGCATCCATATTAAATGATGCACTTACAACGCATCCCGAGGTAAAAGGTATTGAACCGTTGGTGACTGAACTAATGGGGCGGCGCGAGCCATTGATGCGTTTTGAATTGCTCAAAACATCCAGAAAAGCACAACATTTGTTAGCGGGTCAGCAGAGTGCCGCCAAAGTAGCATTGGATACATTTGCGGATACAGAAGCCGCACTAGGCAAAGGTTGGTACAGTACACACCTGCACAGTAGTTCTCCAAAGTCACCTTTGAAAGTTGCAGCCGATCCGGCTACTTATTCCGATAATTCACCTCAAAAAGATGGTTTTGAAATATTAAATGCTTGTTTTGACCACCATTTTGCTACTAATCCTACCATTTTCGCTTTTGGTGAAGATGTAGGACATATCGGCGATGTAAACCAAGGATTCCGTGGTATGCAGCAAAAATACGGTATTGAACGTATTTTTGATACCGGTATTCGAGAGTGGACGATCATGGGACAAGCGATAGGTTTGGCGATGCGTGGTTTGCGCCCGATCGCCGAAATTCAATATTTGGATTATTTACTGTATGGTTTAACGCCCTTGGCCGACGATCTTACTTGTTTACGGTGGCGCAGCAATAACCTACAAGCAGCGCCTGCGATTATCCGTACGCGCGGACATCGGTTGGTGGGCGTATGGCATGCAGGCTCTCCGATGGGCATGATGCTGGGTTCGTTGCGTGGGATGTGGTTTTGTGTGCCACGCAATATGACGCAAGCCGCAGGGATGTACAATACCCTGCTAAAATCGGACGATCCTGCTATTGTAGTAGAATGTTTGAATGGTTATAGATATAAAGAATTATTGCCCGATAATATTGGCACCTTTACAGTGCCATTAGGCGTACCTGATATTATACGCACTGGTCATGATGTAACGTTGGTCACTTACGGCTCGTGTGTGCGTGTGGCGGAAGAGGCAGCAGAGCAATTAGCAACGCACGGCATTTCGGTAGAGATTGTGGATGTGCAAACATTGTTGCCTTTCGACTTGCCGGCTACTTGTGTAGCGTCATTGAAGAAAACGAATCGTTTAGTTGTTTTGGATGAAGACGTGCCAGGTTCAGGTTCGGCATACATTTTGCAGCAGATATTGGAAGTGCAGGGCGGTTATCAATATTTAGATACGGCTCCGTTGACGATTACCGCCCAAGAGCACAGGACGGGATATGGACAAGATGGCGATTATTTTACTAAACCGCAAACAGAAGATGTATTTGAAGCCATTTGGAATATGATGCATCAAGATGTGCCAGGACGGTTTCCAAAATTGAATTTTAAACGATAAGGTTGATGGATACTCCAGTTATCTACACAATAGGACATTCCTCCCACAGTTTGGAATATTTTTTGGGCTTACTCCAATCACATTCAATCAATACAATTGTAGATGTGCGGAGTTTTGCGTCTAGTGTATATAATCCTCAGTTTAATAAAGAAGCATTGTCCAATTTTCTTAAACGACACGAAGTACAGTATCTTCACTTTGCTGAACAATTTGGTGCTCGACACTCTGATCCAAGTTTATTGGATCAAGATGGAAAAGTAGATTTTGCAAAAGTACGGGCAACAAGTCATTTCAAAAATGGGGTAGAGCGGCTTCGACAAGGCGTGCAAAAAGGATTTGTTATCGCATTAATGTGTTCTGAAGGCGAACCTTTTGATTGTCACCGTTTTTCGATGATTTCGGTTGCTTTAGAAAAGGATGGTTTTCAAGTACAGCATATTATGAAAGACAATACGCTTAAAACAAATGCGCAATTAGAGCAGCAATTGTTAAAAAAATATGCAAAAAAAATACCTCAACCTAATATTTTTGAACCCGATATTTCAACAGAAGTACAAATTAATGTAGCATATCGTTTGAGAAATAAGGAAATCGCCTTTTCGCCCACCTCCAGTGAAGAAATAGAAGATTTATGATAAAATTATACACCATTGGTTTTACCAATAAATCTGCTGAACAGTTCTTCCACTTGTTGAAAGAAAATAAGGTAGAAAAATTAATTGATACGCGTATTAACAATGTTTCGCAACTATCCGCTTTTGCTAAAGGAAGCGATTTAGCCTATTTTGCAAAGGAAATTGGAAATATAGACTACGAGCACCAAATAGATTTGGCACCAACTAAAGGATTGCTTGCAGATTATCGAGATAAGAAAATTACTTGGGAAGAGTACGAAATTATCTATTTAAATCTATTGGATAGCAGAAAAATAGCACAAAAAATCAATATCGAACACTTACACCAAAATTGCCTTTTGTGCAGCGAGCATACCCCCGAAAAATGCCACAGACGATTGCTAGCAGAATACTTGAAGCAGGTCAGAAATGATATAGATATTGTTCATTTAATCGAATAAGGAATGAAAACGTATTTTGTCTGTCTAGCAAACTCAAAAAAATACGGCGAGCGTTGTATTGCGGGCATTGAAGTAACAAAAAATGAAACCACCGGGTATAGTATTGTCCGCAAGGATAATAAACCCAAGTGGATCAGACCTGTTACAGGGCAAACACATGGCCAAGTACCTGCTGAACTCGTCAAGCATATCCGTTTATTTGATATAGTAGAGATAGAAACAGTGTCTGATTTACCCAATGGTTACCAATCTGAAAATATCAGTTTTTATGCCTCTACTTTAAAGGTCGTGAGTAAGTTGGATATGGTTTTGTCTAATTTGGAAGCCCTCGCAGATCATGACCAAAAATATCTGTTTGGCCAAAAAGGGAAAGCGATCGAAATGGAAGACATAGCGGATATTCACACCTCATTGACTTTGATAAAGGCTGAAAAAGTAGTGGTGCAAGCACGAAAAGAGCAGGATAAAGTACATTTTAGAATGAATTTTCATTACAAATCAGTGGAGTATGACTTGCCCATTACGGATGTTAATTTTATTGCCTATTATTTAAGTGCTTACGAAGAGGGGCGTTTTGTACCCCATTTATCAGGGGATGTTTATTTAGCTATTTCATTGGGAATTGAATATGAAGGGCTGTTTTATAAACTTATTGCAGGAGTTTTATGGATAAAAGAAGGCCATTAACGCAATTTATTGGCTAACTAAAAATAAACTTATTTTGGCTAAATGTCCATAATGTCAAAATATTTAATAACCGATTATGGACGTTTTTTAATCATCGAAACTAGAACTCCAAATACTTTTTTGAAGTGTCTAGTGATCGAATAATCAATAATTGCCATGCTCATCCGTCACCGATTGACTGCTGCCTTCCTATGGCTTGCAGTTGGGCTTTTTGCCCAAAACAACAGCGTACTACCACCGGGGCTAATGCCTCAATATAGTGCGTTATTTGCCCAAAATAATAGTGTTTCGCCTATTTTACTCAAACAACCCGATCTGGCACAAATAAAAGCCGAAGACGATCAACAAGATCAACAAGCGCGATTTGCAGCCCCTATTTCTACCCAAATCAATACCAAAAATGCAGGTACTTGGACTCCACTTCCCGATAGTTCCCAAGTTTGGCAATGCCGTATAAAAGCCCCCAATGCGCTTGCGCTTATATTGTTGTTTGAACAGGTTGTCTTGCCCGAAGGTGGTACAATCTATGCTTATGATCTTGCGCATACGCGCATACGAGGGCCTATTACCCGCGAACAAATTGGGGCATCAGGGCGGTTTACCATTGGTACATTGCCGAGTGATGAGGTTGTGTTAGAATACCACGCACCTGCTTACACGAAAGGTACAGAGATTATTCTCTTGAATCGTGTGGATTATGCTTATAACTTGGCATTATTGGCCGAAGAAGACCCATTCGCGGCAAGTGGCTTTGGCGGCTCATTGGCTTGTAATGTAAATATAAATTGTCCAAGTGGCAGTAATTGGCAAACAGAAAAAAAGGGTATCGCAAGGATATTGATGATTTTTAGTGGCGGATCTGCTTGGTGTTCTGGTACTTTGATGGCCAATACTGGCAATACCGGCATTCCTTATTTCCTCACAGCACACCATTGTCAAATCCTGCTTTCAAACCCACAATTCGATCAATGGTCATTTGATTTTAACTACGAATTTACTTCGTGCACAACAGGGCTGGAGCCTGCTTACCAAACGGTGGTGGGTTGTACACGTATGTCGTTTCGGTTAGAGACAGATTTTTTGCTCCTGCGCCTCAATCCGGTACCTGCCAATTTTAATGCCTATTACAATGGCTGGACTCGAAGTACAACACCCGCTACAACATCTACATTTATCCATCACCCACAAGGCGATGTAAAGAAATTTAGTATGGACAATGGTGCCGCAGTAAGCCACAACCAAACGATCAATTGGGGCGGTATTTTTGGTATAAGCCCGATCAATACCCATTGGAAAGTAACGCCAGATGTCGGTATTTATGAACCGGGTTCGTCGGGCTGCCCTATGTTTAACCAATCTAAACAAATAATGGGGCAGTTGCATGGCGGGGTATCCAATGGTTGTACTGTAACTGCTGCATATTTTGGGATGTTACATTTGTCTTGGGATGGCACAACTACCACCAATCGCCTCAAAGATTATCTGGATCCTGCCAATACCAATGTAACTGAAATGAATGGCTATGCTCAACCTGCCGCACCAGTGAGTATTAGTGGAAATATTAAATCATGGTGGGGGGTAAATATGCCCAATGTCCGGGTAGCCATTTCAGGGGTATTGGCTGATACGGTAACCACCGACGGTCAAGGTAATTTCTCTTTCCAAAGCCTTGCCCCGGGAGGAAATTACGTCGTAACACCGCTGACGAGAGGCTTGCCTTTAAATGGGGTAGAAGCCTATGATTTGATCCTTATTTCTAGGCATATTCTAAATTTGGAACCATTGACTCCTGCCTGGAAAATTATTGCTGGTGATGTAAATGAAAGTGGCTCGCTAACGACATTCGACAATGTGGAATCTCGAAAAGTTATTTTAGGCACTTTACCTACTTATGCTTCCCAAAAAGCATGGCGGTATTTTGTTGCAAATGCTGTTTTTACCAATCCTGATAATCCATTTGCTAATATGCCCGCCTCTTCTGTAACATTTACAAATTTGGTGCAAAGTGTTAGCGGCGTTAATTTCTTTGGCGTAAAGGTGGGGGATGTGGATAATTCTGGGAATCCGGGGCAGTGAGTATGCGTATTAGACATTATACAGCATTACGACCCTAATTCTGTATAATGTCTTTTGAAAAAGATAAAAGGGAAGTGCAATTTCGATCTCAATTCGCATAAGCCGCCAGCCATTTACATTCCTTTATTGCCTTTACGCCAAATGAAGTATCCTTATACTCTTTTAGCAGCACATCGTAATAATCGTTATAAGGAGTTGGTACTACCG
>JBEAVK010000265.1:0-10946 GCA_041160955.1 Bacteroidota bacterium | reverse complement strand
AAAAACAAAAAAATGAAACTAATTACAATAATAACGCTAACCATATTCACCACTTTCTGTACCTTACCCAAAAAAGAGGTACGCACCAACAAAGTGGATGATTCGGTTACAAAAGATACGGCTACCCAAATTGGCACTTATGTAATCAGTGCTTATGAAGATTCCAAAGGAAATTTATGGTTTGGAACGCTTGAAGAAGGCATAGCGAGATATGATGGAACTCAACTGAGGTATTTTACAAAAAATGACGGATTACCTTCCAATAGAGTAACAAGTGTGATAGAAGATGCTAATGGTATGTATTGGTTGAGTACAGGACAAGGGCTGTCAAAATTCGATGGTCAACATTTTACCAATTTTATTGTAAAAAAAGATGATTGGGGAAGTAATGTAGTTAACCAGTTATTTATAGATAGTAAAGGTCAATTTTGGATTGGTACTTGGGGCGGTGTATATAAATTCGATGGAAAAACATTTACGCCATTTCCCATTCCTTACCCTAAAGTGGAAACACCTATCAAAGACGACACCAAAGATTGGATCAGTGAAATCAATGAAGATGCGGATGGAAATATGTGGTTTGCACGTGGTGGCTATGGTGCTTGTAAATTTAATGGAACGTCGTTTGCGTTTTTTCTAAAAAAAGATGGTCTCTATTCAAATCATGTAACAGAAATAGAATTTGATGGTGCAGGAAATATTTGGTTTGGAACAAGGGTAGCAGAAAGAGACAACCCAGACCCTGAAAAACGAATTGGGAAAGGTGGTGTCAATAAATTGGTAAATAATACGATGATTTCATTTCCTGAAATCAAAGGCTTCAATGATGGAGATGTATATACAATATATAAAGAGGGGACAAATGATATATGGATTAGCACTACGAAAAATGGCGTATATAAATACAATGGACGCGATTTTAAGCATTATGCAGTTCCAATTTCTATTACGGGCATCATAAAAGATAGGCATGGGATGATGTGGTTGGCAGGTGCAGGAGGATTGTATAAAATCAATCAAAAAGAAGAAATCATAAACGTAACGACCAAAGGACCTTGGAAATAGACATTAAATTGCCAGTTAATCACGCTAAATGATTGACTTTTCACAATAAATTTTTTCACTTAATATTTTTTAAAAACGCAGGTATGCAAAAGAATAAAATTTTACTCGTAGTGCTACTCTCTATCGGATGCACTTTCAACAGTTTTGCCCAGGATGAGTTGAAATTTGAAATCAACAAAGTTCTACCATTCATTTCAGTCCAAGAAAATAAATTGGATCAAATCAACACACTTACGGATTTGGACAAACGGTACCCCGCATCTTGGGTAAGCGCATATATTTCCGTGGAAATTTCTGCCTATAAAAATGGCATCCAAACAAAGGCTTCGGGTATGAGCGATGTCTTAAATCAAGCGCAAAAAGAACTGATACAAACGGCTGACCGTAATAGCGATATTGCCGTAAACGTAATGTATCTACCTGAAAATTCGTTGCAAAACAACACCGTGAAGCAATACGATTTCAAGGTTGGTATCCTACCTGATAAAAATGCTGTTTATAGCGAAGGCGCAGCGCAATTGACTCAATACCTGCAAAAAAATAGCATTGCAAATATTGAAGCAGGAAGTTTTACGGGTTATGATTTGACTGCCATTAAATTTACCATTACCGAACAGGGGCTTATTACGGATATTCAAGTTGCCATACCATCAAAAGATAAAAAGATTGATGAAATGCTGGTTGCGGCTATTTCAAAAATGCCTAGTTGGAAGCCAGCAGAGTTTTCTAACGGTTTAAAAGTCAAGCAAACCTTTGTTTTGACCATTGGCAATATGGAGAACTGCATGGTCAATCTTTTAAATATCCGTCCAATTGAATAGACATTAAATAGAATTAGAGTCGTATGCTGAGAATGAGGATTTTTTTGTCAAATCAAGGCAAGTTTTGCAGTCGAAATGGGGTATTTTCGGCGAAAAATTTAACGAAAATTTGGCGAGAATGAACCATTCTCAGCATACGAAACTAATGCTGTCTAATGTCTAATAAATAGGTAGCCGAAAAACATTTACCCAAGTCGCATAATTTCAACGAAACCCTAGCAGAACAAGCCAATGATATGCTGCGCAACCAGTACAACCTCGGCTTTTTGGGGCTGACACAGGCGCTGCGAGAAATGGAATTGGAACAACGCCTTGTCGAAAAAATTAAACAGTTTATACTCGAACTGGGTAAGGGCTTTTCTTTCATCGGCAATCAATATATTTATGGATTACTTCAATAGTTTGTCTGTTTTTTACCAATTATATGGACTACTTTATATGCTTTCTCAGTCATCCTTGAATACCTTTGTAGCCCGCTTTCTACTACAAGTTTAAACGGGGTCATTTGCCGCACAATTGCGACAAATCAATTAGTAGCAACATAGGGGCTTTCAGGTAATAGCCGGGGATTAGGGAGTTGCGGCAAACCATAGTCCTACACAATCATTTCTCATATTATGAAACACATTTACTTTATTTTTTCGATTTTATGCCTTGGGCAAATAAGTTCATTTGCTCAAACCATTGAATTTGCCCCCGAAGGCTCGGTTTGGAAATACCAGCGGCAGGAGGGCGGCTGGGGACCACCTGTTATTGATTACGTGGAGGTACGCTACACCGATAATATTTTGGTGGACAGTATTTTGTGCAAGCGATTAGTGGCTCCCGAAGGTGATTATTATATTTATCAAGACGGCGACCGCGTGTACCACCGTCGTGATACCGCTTCGCAGTTCAAATTGCTATGGGATTTTGGCGTAATGCCGGGAGATAGTTTTTTGATTTATTCCAACAGTGCGTACGCACCCGAAAGAGAAATTAAGTTCGTATGTACAGGCCGCGATACGATTTTGGAAAACAATATGCCTTTGCCACGCATTAATTTGACGATGTATTGCGGTGGGACTTGGGTACAGCCCATCACCGTCAATCCGCGTTATGGCCCCATGTACGACGGCCACTGCCCCGATTATATGTTCAATACCTACAACTATTGTATCATTGATGTTGGTTACGGATTTACACTGCTCAATTATTCCGACAATACGTTTGCAACCGTGATTAACTGTTCCGTTTCGACGACTGATCTCGGTGCGCCACCAAATATTAGTACGGCTCCGAATCCCACTACGGGTTGGGTTCAACTCTTGGGACTCCCCAATGACGCCACCATTCACTGCTATGATACTTTTGGGCGTTTGGTCACAGTACCATCGGATTCCAGCAATTTTGTTGATCTTTCCAGTTGCCCAAAGGGGGTATATATCCTTGATTTACGAGTGAGTGGACAGTCGTTTCAAAGGGTAAAGGTGATAAAAATATAAAATTTATTGGCAGAGAAATGGCACAAAGATGCGCCCCAAAACTGCGACAATCCATCGCAGTTTTGGCTTGGAAACATAATTTGCTGATTATGAGCAAAACGACCCCATTTTTGGAAACTGAAAAGAATTTTGCCATTGGTCAGACATGTTTACGAAAAAAAAATGAGTTCAATTTAAAATACGTAGAATGAGTCGCTAATTTTTATTTACCAAAATTTAGGCATTCGTCCTACATTTGCGCATTGGAATACTAACTAATTTTGCAATACGAAACAATGAAATATATAATATATGGTTTTATATTCGGAATATCAATGTCATTTATTTCGTGGATAGTTGGAATGATCCTGAATAGTATTCTCATGAAAACTAAGTATTACGTAAAGTTATCAAACCTTAACTTTATTGTGAGTAAAAGTTTGAATGAAATGATCGGACTTAAATACTTTAAATGGATAGTAAAGAATACATTTTTTAAATTCTTCAATCAGAAACTTAGGGTTGAAAGTAAAAAGACGGATTTGATCGAAATACGAAACGAAATGACTATTTCTGAAATAAGTCATTTAATTGCATTTGTTTTTGGGGTAATTTTTTCTATTTATAAGAGTTTTAGCGTGAATATAGTATTCGGATTGGCAATGATGCTTGGAAATATATTGATGAATTTATACCCTTCATTATTACAGCAAGAAAATAAAAGAAGGATTGATAGATTAATTAAAATACAAAAATTTTAGGTAACAGCCGTTTTGCAAAAGCAAGATTTGTGCTAAAGTGGAATAATAAAATAAATAAATAATACAATATAAAATTTGAAAACGATAAGACAATAATCCATCTTAAAAATTACAACATTTTTATAATATAATATCAATAGATAAATATTGGCAGTCACCCCTTTTTAAAACATTATCATTGTATAACAACAGTGCAAACAGACAAAAACATACTATATTATTTGGCGGCCATAGGACTTTTCATCCTGTTGAAATTCGGCTATACTTTTGCCGATAATGACAATTTAATTTTCCTACTCAAGCCGACCGACAAGATCGTAGGACTGTTGACGGGTTCATCATCTGTTTACTTTTCAGACAAAGGCTATTATCACGACAGTTTAAATATTCTGATTGAAAAATCTTGTTCAGGCTTTAACTTTTTGCTTTTGTGCTTTTGTATGTTGACGTTCTTATGCTTAAAATACGTTGACAAGATAGTTTTTAAATCTTTAACTATCCCCTTTGCATTCATTGTATCATATTTTTTGACAATTTTCGTTAATGCTGCAAGAATAGTTGCTTCTATAATTGTACAACACCAAGCCAATAATTTTTTACCTAACCGGCTACATCTAATCCTTCACGAAATAGTTGGTGTCATCACCAATCTCACTTTCTTGATTTTAATTTACATTGTATCGGAACGGTTTTTAACTCATAAATATCATAATGCGAAACTTACTCCATCCTAAATGGCTGTTCCTCATCAACACACTACCCATTGTAGTATTGTTTTTTCTCTTTACAGGAGAGTTTAATATCATAAAAAGCCTTCTAAGTGCTGAAAACATTCAACAATGGAAAATCTTTGGATCGACCTTAGCGGTTTTAGGGCTGCTCAATTTTGGTTATACACTTTGGTTGGTCATTAAAAATCAGAAGGTTTCGGTATTGTATGGTGTTTTAGCCTTAATATGTTATATTCCTTTTATTTATTTGGTTAATTTTCATTCCGACAAAATTATTCCTTTTTCCATTCCACGATGGATGTTTTCAGGTGAGAGCATATTATACGTTGGTACCTTTTTAATGCCAACGCTTGCCTATTCCTTATTTATATTAGTTGCTCACTTTACCCCTGAAACAGTAGAACATAAACCAGGTAAAAATTTTTTAATCGCCATTATTACCCCTATTGCTTGGTATCTTTTTGCTCAGATTATTTTGCCGTTATGGAAACCCGTAGAAGATAATTTCAGTATTCACTCGTCAATAATAGTAGTAATTATCATTACATTAATATTTCTCTTTTTCTTAGTTAGAGGAGTATTTATCATTGCAACAAAAAAGGCAGATGTTTGGCAGCAGCAGCAACTTGCTTGGAAAATTATAATATCAATTGTTCTTCCTTTTATTGGTTTATCTGTAAATAATGGAAATTTCTTTAACGATTTCGCCTCAAATAGTTCTGGCGTATTTGGCAACTTTAGCAATTATTGGTTTTACCTATTAGCGTTGATAAATGGCATTTTAATTTGTCTTCCAAATCACGATAATGGCCTTTACAGAACGCTTGTATTTGCAGGAAGAAGCATAACATTTTCTTATACTTTTTACTTTTTTCTAGTATTCTTGCCATTTCTGCCCTTGTCAGCTGTCGCAATTGTAGCTATTGGTATGGGTTTTTTAATGCTAACTCCTTTACTCCTTTTCGTCATTCACATCAATGAACTCTCCAACGACTTTGCTTACTTAAAAAACCGCTACTCAAAAAATGTAATTTGGCTTATTTCCGTCATCGGTTTTTTAACTATCCCGATATTCATCACAATGACTTATCTAAAGGACAAGGCTGTATTAAATGAAGCACTTGATTATATCTACAATCCTAACTACTCATTGGACTATGAAATCAACAAAGTTTCGTTGCAAAAAACGCTTGATATAGTCAAAGATCATAAATCCAGAAGCCGAGACATGATTTTTGAAAATCAAACGCCATATTTATCCTCCTATTTCAATTGGCTTGTCCTCAACAACTTAACACTATCGTATGATAAAATAAATGCCATTAATAAAATATTTCTTAGTGCCGATACATATAATTTAAGTACCAGAAATACGCAAGATGACAATGTAAAAATCACAAATATTGCTACGAAAAGTACTTTCGATACAGTTCAAAATGCTTGGTTAAGTTGGATTGATTTAGAAATAACAAATCATAATGAGCATCCTAGGTTTTCAGAATATGCTACAACTTTTCAACTGCCCGAAGGCGCTTGGATTAGTGACTATTACTTATATGTTGGCGATAAAAAAGAGTATGGAATTTTATCAGAAAAAAAGGCTGCATTTTGGATCTATTCAAACATCCGAAATCAAAACAGAGACCCCGGGATTTTGTATTATCTAACCGGTAATAAGATAGCCTTTCGCGTTTTCCCATTCAACAAAGGCGAAAAAAGGAAAACTGGAATTCAGATTTTACATAAAGAGCCGATCACTTTCGATTTGGACAACAACACGATAAAACTTGGCAATGAAGCAATAGCAACAATGAGCAGTGATAGTACAACCTATGAAAATGTGGTTTATATCTCAGCCAAGCAAAAGCAAACATTAAAGCAAGTGCAAAGAAAACCATACTTTCATTTCTTACTTGATGTCTCTAAACATAAAGAGAAAAACACAGATGATTTCGCTGAACGAATTGAGCAAGTTTTGAAAAGCAATATATCGCTTTCAGAAAACGCTAAAATCAGTTTTATAAATAGCTACCAAAAAACGATTCCATTCAACAATGACTGGAAACAAATTTATACAGCACAAACTTTTGAAGGGGGCTTTTACCTAGACAGGGGCATAAGGAGGGCCTTGTTTGATGCTTATAAAAATAATAGTACGACGTACCCTGTTTTTGTAATGGTTACCGACAAGATACAAAATGCAGTTTTGGACAAAGATTTTTCAGACTTGAAAATGGCTTTTCCAGAAAATGATTTGTTCTTCTCGGTTCATCAAAACGGAAATCTTCAACCACATTCGTTGATATCCGACCCAATTAAACCGCTTAACGATACGCTAAAATATACCTTTGACCAACCTGTTTTAGTGTATGATTTGGACAACAAAAAATACTATTTACCTAATAACAACCAACCAAGTATAATTTTAAAAAATGACATATTTGACGTAGGGGAACAAAGTATTAAAGAAAAAAATTGGCAATCAGCATTGACGATGCAGGGCAAATGGCAATCTCAAATACTGCATCCAGAACGATCCAACAAAGAATGGCTAAGTTTAGTAAAATTGAGTTTCCTTTCAAAAGTTATGGTACCTGTTACATCATATTTGGTCGTCGAGAATGAAGCGCAAAAAGCAATGCTCAAAAGGAAACAAGAACAAGTTTTATCCAGCAATAAATCATTAGACCTTGGAGACGATGCCCAACCCATGAGCGAGCCAAGTATTATCATATTGGCTGCATTGCTCGGACTTATTTTGTGGTTCAGGCAATCAAGACAACGAAAATGGACGAACTAACCATAAAAATACTATTAATGTGGATTAGAACACGTGTAGATATTGAGCCTTTTTTGGCCATAAGAGAAATGCTACCCCCAAAAAGGGGCATAATATAATTTATGCTTGTTGGTTATCGCGATATTACACCCAATGCGCACTACACAAAATTAGCAGATTCACTTATTGGAATTGCAGGTCAATTTTATTAGGTTGTTTTAGTTGGTATCTTAATAAGCAAATTTACCAATCATTCCAATTCAAAATGAATGCTACCTGAGTATCGAAATATAAAAAACGTAAAAATAAAATAACAATTATGGCACCACAAATTAAAATTAATGCAATTATATTTTTAATGATTATTGCTTCCTCATTATTGACTTCTTGTCAATTAGGACGCTTTGTATTTTACAACTTTGCAGACATAAAAGACTATAAAAAATTTCAATCCAGACCATTAACTGCCGATGCTTCACCTTTTAATTTTCAAACTACGAATACCGGTAAATTTCCAAAAGAATTAGATGGCAAACCATTTGACAAATATCTTGAAGATAACAAAACAGTGGCTTTTTTGATTATTAAAAATGACACTATCCAATATGAAAAATATTTCAAAGGTTATGACAAACAAAGTATTGTACCGTCGTTCTCGATGGCAAAATCTGTTACGTCAATTTTAATTGGGTGTGCAATTGACCAAGGATTAATAAAATCCGTTGACGAACCAATCACTAACTATATCCCTGAATTAACAAAAAACGGGTTTGAAAAAGTAACAATTAAACACCTTTTACAAATGACATCAGGAATTAAATTTAATGAAAGCTACGTGAATCCATTTGGTGATGCAGCATCATTTTATTACGGACGTAATCTTAGAAAAGCAATTGGAAAGATGAAACTACAATCAGAACCAGGTAAAAGGTTTGAATATGTGAGTGGCAACACGCAACTTTTGGGTTTGGTTTTGGAACGTTCATTAAAGGGAAAAACAATCACCTCATACTTACAAGAAAAACTATGGACACCGCTCGAAATGGAGTATGATGCATCTTGGAGCATTGACAGAAAGAAGAATGGATTAGAAAAATCATTTTGCTGTTTAAATGCAAGAGCAAGAGATTTTGCCAAAATAGGGCGGCTGTATAAAAACAAAGGCAACTGGAATGGAAAGCAAATTGTGTCTCAAAAATGGGTGGAAGAGTCCACAAAACTTGACACATCAGAAGGAAGTGCAAAATTTTATCAATATCAATGGTGGTTGCCTACGCCAAATGAAGACTTTATGGCGGAAGGTATCTTAGGACAATTTGTTTATGTTAACCCAACTAAAGACCTAATCATTGTTAGACTTGGAAAGAAAGAAGGAAAGACAAATTGGTGGGGAATTTTTACATCATTGGCAAAAGCATATTGAAAGACTGCAAGAACAAGAGAAAGCCATATTAAAAACTAACCATCTTATTAAATTCACAATCATACAATTCAATAAGATGGTCTAAAAGTACTTACATTCAATTAGACATTATACAGAATTAGTGTCGTGATGCTGAAATGAGGATTTTTTTGTCAAATCAAGGCAAATTTTGCAGTCGAAATGGGGTATTTTCGGCGAAAAATTTAACGAAAATTTGGCGAGAATGAACTATTCTCAGCATACGAAACCAATGCTGTATAATGTCCGATATGAAAAGTTTAATACTAGACAATCCCCTACCGCGCTTTAAACCTATTCCTGCATTTCGTGTTTATAAACAATAATTTTCTAACACGATAAAACATGACAAAACACCTGCTTATACGCCTTTGTACTTGGATAGTCACCTGTACCTGTATTCTGTTAGAGAACTATGCTCATGGACAAACGGTTATTTTCACCGCTCGCTTAGGCAACAACTCACCCAACTATCTTTTCCAAATCGACTTAGCCACCTGCACCTTTTGTCCCATATTGGAGATTCCTTTCGGCGTGGTACAAGAAACACTCGTACTGCCCAATGGCAATGTGGTGGTCAGCACACAATTGGGCACCGTTGCTGTGTATGACCTACCCAACCCCAACCCAATTGCTACTGTTCCCGGCCCATATTGGTTTGGGTCACTGATACATCCCAACGGGAACATATACGTTGTTGCAGGCGGACAACTCGGCACCTTCAATCCTGCCACCAATACGGTAACAAATATTGGGCCGTTCCCGCCCCTAATTCAACCCTACGATCTGTTCTTGGTTGGGAATAATATGTATGCCTTTTGCGAAACTATTGTAGGCGGAATAGCCGTCCGACAAGTGTATTTGGTCAATTTGACGAATCCTGCGGCGAGTACCTTGGTGTATCCCAACGTGCCTAATGCCTTATACACAGCGGCAACAGCGGCTTCGGGGCAAATTATTTCTACAGTCAACATAGGTGCTAACGTTGATTTTGTGGAGTATAACTTCTCCACTAATAGTTGGACGCCTATTTGTAATACTCCATTAACCAACATTCAGGGGCTGAGCATATTACCATCCGGTGTGCCTGTTCCGGCGTGCGTGTGTTTACCATCATCAGCAGGCACTCCAACGGTTACCTCGGCCAATGTCTGTGTACCCAATGCTTACACAGCCACATTCAACACCGATACCCAACTTGATCCCGACGATGCTATCGGTTTTATCCTTTTTACAAACCCCGCTAACCCAATCGGATCGGTATTGGCGCAAAATAACACTGGTATTTTCCCCTTTGTGCCGCCATTGGTGGTGGGTACTACCTACTATGTTTCGAGGGTAGTAGGCAATGTCCTCAATGGTCAAATCAACCTGAACGACCCATGCCTCGATATTTCGCCTCCCATTGCTGTCATTTGGCGACCCAAACCCACCGTGATTGCATTGGCAACCAGCAGTACAGATTTATGCCCAGGCGATTGTATTACCATTACAGCCAATTTGAGCGGAACTCCTCCATTTTTCATCAATGGACAGTTCCAACAAAATGGCACGGGTATAACGCCGCAAATCGTCAACTTTTCGTCAACTAATCCAGCCATCTACACGGTATGCGCACCTGTAAATGCGCTTTCTGGGGCTATAAATTATGTCATTTGTGGGTTATTGGATCAGTTTTGTGAGAATAATTAAATTGAGTCGGGAGCGGGGTTCAGCACGCTCACACGATCGCAGGCAAAAACATTTTCGGTACTGGTTTCATGAGTTTTTATGACAATGGAACAAATCGGAGAATCGAGCGAAAATCCTTTTGACAATGGCACAAGCGACACACCCATGTCCGCTATTTGTCGCAATATCGAAATTGATATATTGGAAATGTTGG
>JBEAVK010000264.1:0-19245 GCA_041160955.1 Bacteroidota bacterium | reverse complement strand
TCTTCCTTGTAAAAGCAATAATACGCCAATAGCACGGCAAAAGTAATATATTTGTTGGAGAAGGTTGGGAATAGTTTTTGTAATTGGATGAAACCCCAGCCTAAATTCCACCCCCAACCACTCACACCAAATACCCAAACAACGTATCATTTTTATTGATTTCAGAAAAATCAATATGGTACTGGTGCATTTTTTCGAGAAGTGTGGTATAGTCTTCGGCACGCAGCAATTCGATACCAACCAGTGCAGGCCCCGTTTCTTTATTGGTTTTTTGCATGTACTCAAAGCGTTTTATGTCATCGTTAGGGCCGAGTACGTGGTTGACAAATTCTTTGAGTGCGCCCGGGCGTTGGGCAAATCGGATCAAAAAATAATGTTTTAACCCTTCGTATTGCAATGAACGCTCTTTTATTTCGGGCAGTCGGTCAATATCATTATTGCTACCAGAAACCACACAGACCACATTTTTACCTTTAATGATGGTTTTCATATCTTCCAATGCGGCTATACTAAGCGCACCCGCAGGCTCGGCAACAATAGCATCTTTATTGTATAGTTCGAGAATGGTTTGACAAACACGACCTTCGGGTACAAGTAGCACATCATCGAGTACTTCCCTACAAATTTCAAAAGTGATGTCCCCTACCCGTTTAACAGCCGCTCCATCCACAAAACGGTCAATCGTATCCAATACAACAGGATGCCCTGCAGCCAAAGCGGCTTTCATAGAAGGCGCGCCTTCGGGTTCTACACCGATAATCTTCGTATTGGGGCTGTTTTCTTTAAAAAAAGTACCTACGCCCGCGCTCAGCCCGCCGCCTCCAATGGGAAGGATGACAAAATCAATTTCTTTGAGTTCGTCCAATATCTCTACTCCAACGGTACCCTGTCCTTCAATAATATCCAGGTGATCGAAAGGAGGCACAAATGTCATATTATATGCAAGCGTATATGCCTTGGCTGCTGCGGCACAATCGTCGAAAGTATCGCCAACGAGTTTAATTTCGATACTGCCGTTACCAAACATTTCGGTTTGGAGTACTTTTTGTCGGGGTGTGATAACGGGCATAAAAACTACCCCTTTTACGCCCAGTTTATTACAGGAATAGGCAAAACCTTGTGCGTGGTTGCCGGCGCTTGCGCATACCACTCCATTTTGAAGGGCATAGGCAGGGAGTTGGCTCATCATATTATATGCACCGCGCAATTTGTAGGAACGCACCACTTGTAGGTCTTCTCTTTTTAGCCAAATATCGGCTCCGTACCGCTTAGAAAGATTAGCATTGCGGATGAGTGGCGTACGGCGCACGACATCGCTCAGCCGTTCGGCAGCAGCAAAGATATTTAGGCTAGTGGTAGTGGACATGGGTTGCTAATTGTTGGCATTAAATGAATGTATAATATTAAAAGAGGTGTGTCAAATAAAATATGCGAATAATGGATTGGAGTTAAGTATTTTGACACAATTAATTATCAAAAAATTGTGTGGCATTGGACAACTAAAAGCCTTAATACTACACAATTATTTAAAAATCAATTGAGTGTGTGACCAAATTGGGGCATGATGTTTTATTTACACAAACAACCCCGACAATTTAGTTGAAATCTATTGTTGGCATAAATAAAATATCATGCCCCGATTTTGTCATGCACTCAAATCAATCCTTTACCCCAATCCATTATTCGGATGCTATTTAAATCTCAATCGCATCCGAAACAGCGGGCTGGTTTTCGGGACGAAGGCTGCGAACCGTTTGTCCTGCTTGCCACATTTCGCTTTCGCGTAATTCGCGTAGTTCTTCTTCCAATTTAACGCGGTAATCCGGTTGGCTATTGGACTCGATAGAACGCGCGGCTTCGTTGCCCGATGAAACGCTATCATATAGTTCATTAAATACGGGTAAGGTAGCATCACGGAATTTTTTCCACCAATCTAATGCGCCACGTTGTGCGGTGGTGGAGCAATTGGCGTACATCCAATCCATACCGTTTTCGGCAACCAATGGCATCAAGGATTGCGTGAGTTCTTCTACTGTCTCGTTAAATGCTTCGCTTGGAGAGTGGCCTCTTTCGCGTAAAACTGCGTATTGTGCCGCAAAAATACCTTGAATTGCCCCCATAAGTGTACCGCGTTCTCCAGTAAGATCGCTATATACTTCGCGGCGGAAATCGGTTTCAAACAAGTATCCGCTACCGATGGCGATACCCAATGCGATTACGCGTTCGTAAGCGCGTCCTGTGGCATCCTGATGGATGGCATAACTGCTGTTGAGGCCGCGACCTTGCAAAAACATCCGACGGAGAGAAGTACCCGAACCCTTGGGTGCTACCAAAAACACATCCACATCTGGAGGAGGAATAATACCCGTTTGATCGTTATAAGTGATACCAAAGCCGTGCGAAAAATAGAGTGCTTTGCCGGGGGTAAGGTGCTTTTTTACGGTTGGCCAAAGTTGAATTTGGGCGGCATCGCTGAGTAGATAACAAATGATGGTACCGCGCTCCAAGGCTTCTTCAATATTGAACAGGGAAACACCAGGTACAAACCCATCATTGACGGCTTTGTCCCATGATTTGGAATTAGGGCGTTGACCAATGATGACATTGATGCCGTTTTCTAATTGATTGAGTGCTTGACCGGGGCCTTGAACGCCATAACCAATGACTGCTACCACTTCATTTTTTAGCACAGCTTGTGCTTTTTCTAGTGGAAATTCTTCGCGTGTGACAACATTTTCGATGCTGCCGCCAAAATTAAGTTGTGCCATATTATTTTAAGTAATGAATTGTTAATAGTGAAATATAAGTGATGATATGATATTGTAAAATTAAGTATTTAAATTGCTAAGGTGTGTGTAAATACTCTGATTCACGTTTTTCAAAATCTTTGAGTAGTCCATGGAAACCGCTGCTTGCTTTGATAATGGCGATACGCGCACTGCGTACAAACTCAATGAGTCCATACGGTTCGAGTACTTTGATGAGGTTGTTGGTCTCTTCGCGGTGGCCGGTAGTTTCAAAGATCGTATAGTCTTTTCTGATGACCACAGCGCGTGCACCATGTTCGCGCAATAGCCGTTCTACTTGGACTTTTTCGGCTATTTCGTCGGTAGGTACTTTATATAAGGCCATTTCTTGCCAAATGATTTCGTCGCCAGTATTGTAAAAAGCGCGCAATACATCGACCTGTTTCTCAAAATTTCGAGCCAATTTGCGCACCATATCTTCTGTTTCATTGACTACAATTGTAAATCGGTGGATACCTTTTACCTCTGAGGGAGAAGTATTGAGGCTCTCGATATTGATTTTGCGGCGTGAAAAAATAATCGCAATTCGATTGAGCAGACCTACCTGATTTTCGGTATAAACTGTGATGGTATATTCTTTTTTCATGGTCGTATTTACTTTAATCGAATTTCACCAACGCCACAACCTTGTGGTACCATTGGAAATACATTGTTTTCTTTACCTGTCATTACTTCCAGAAGGTAAGAGCCTTTATGGGCCAGCATGGTTTGCAATGCTGCTTTTAAATGCGCTCTTTCGCTTACTTTTTGTCCTGCAATACCGTAAGCATCGGCTACTTTTACAAAATCGGGACTGGTGATATTTACAAAAGAATAGCGGCGTTCGTTGAACAGTTGTTGCCATTGGCGTACCATGCCCAGGAACTGGTTATTGAGGATCATTACTTTTACATCCATTCCAAACTGCTGAATAGTACCGAGTTCTTGGATCGTCATTTGAATGCCGCCATCACCTGCAATAGCGACTACTGTGCGATGTGGTGCGCCCATTTTGGCACCTATGGCTGCTGGGAGTGCAAACCCCATTGTGCCTAGACCTCCAGAAGTAATATTGCTGCGCGTTTGATTAAATTTAGCATATCGGCTAGCGACCATTTGGTGTTGGCCTACGTCGGTTACGATAATGGCATCGCCAGCGGTGAGTTCGTTGAGGACTTTGATGACTTCGCCCATGGTGAGTACCGGATCGGTTGGGTTAAGTTCGTTGTGGATGACCTCTTTGTATTCCTCTTGGTCGCAGTCGTGGAAACGTTGTAACCAGGCTGGATAGGATTTTTGCTGTACCAATGCTGTGAGCATAGGGAGAGTTTCTTTGCAATCGCCCCAAATAGGTACTGTTGCTTTTATGTTTTTGTCGATTTCGGCTGGATCAATGTCCAAATGGATGATTTTTGCCTGTTTTGCATAACGATCAAGGCGGCCTGTAACGCGATCATCGAAACGCATCCCAATGGCGATGAGTACATCGCATTGGTTGGTGAGGATATTGGGGCCGTAATTGCCGTGCATACCAAGCATGCCCACATTGAGCGGATGACTGGTAGGCAATGCGCCCAAACCAAGGAGTGTCCATGCGGATGGGATACCACTTTTTTCTATAAATGTCTTGAATTCTTCCTCTGCATTGCCTAGGATTACGCCTTGTCCAAAGAGTATATACGGACGCTCCGCAGCATTGATCATATCTGCTGCTTCTTGGATATATTCTTTCCTGATAATAGGTTTTGGACGATAACTTCTAATATGATCGCAAGGGGTGTAGCCGGTATTTTCGATGAGTTCTATTTGTGCGTTTTTGGTGATGTCCACTAATACTGGGCCGGGTCTTCCACTTTTGGCAATGTAAAATGCTTTGGCGAGTACTTCCGAAATTTCGGATGCCTCTGTTACTTGACAGTTCCATTTGGTAACAGGTGTGGTAATGTTCATTACATCTGTTTCCTGAAATGCGTCGGTGCCTAATAGGTGGGCAAATACTTGGCCTGTAATGCATACCATTGGGGTGCTGTCAATTAGGGCATCGGCAAGTCCTGTTATTAGATTAGTAGCACCGGGGCCGCTGGTGGCAAATACAACACCTACTTTGCCGGAACTTCGGGCGTAACCTTGCGCTGCATGTGTGGCACCTTGCTCGTGTCGGACAAGAATGTGGTTCAGCCGATCTCCATAATCGTATAGGGCATCGTAAATGGGCATGATGGCTCCGCCTGGGTAACCAAAAATGGTATCCACTCCTTCTGCAACAAAGGCGTTGAGGACGGCTTGTGAGCCGGAAATTTTTTGGGCGGTTGCCGGGGCGACCGCTTGTGGGGCGATTTCGGTTGTATTTGCCATAATGAATATTTTTTAAAACGTGGGTCGTTGAGATGTGGTGGATGTTTTCTATTCCGTGCGATGTAACGTGCGATGTGCCGTGCGATGTGCCGTGCGGTGTAACGTGCCATGTACCAAGGGTTAACACCCTTGGCTAGATATGTCGCCCCTTTGGGGCTTGGATCGGGATGGAGGATATATTCTACTTTTTATTATGAATATAATCTGGTTGGTTGTTTGATTTCTAATACCTTTAAAATCATAAAACCATATTTTTACTACCCCACAAATCCTAGCCCCAACGGGGCGACATATCTTGCATAGGGCAACGCCCTATGTTGCGGTTTATAATCATTCCCCGTCCGTCACACACCCCTCCGCCGCCGAACTCACCGAACGGATATATTTATACAAAACCCCTTTAGTTGCGGACAACGGTGGTTTTTGCCATGTTTTTCGTCTATTTTCGATCTCTTCCACCGATACATCAAGGTTAATGGTACGGTTAATGGCATCTAGTTCGATTCTATCACCGTCTTTGACCAAACCAATCAATCCTCCTTCCGATGCCTCCGGTGTGATATGCCCAACCACAAAACCATGTGTACCACCACTAAATCGGCCATCAGTGATCAGGGCAACACTTTGACCCAAACCCGCACCTATAATAGCCGAAGTAGGTTTGAGCATTTCGGGCATACCTGGTGCGCCTTTTGGCCCTACATAACGAATCACGACCACATCCCCCGATTGCACACGGCCCGATTGAATACCTGCAATAAGCGCTTTTTCGCCTTCAAAAACCCGAGCCGGACCACTAAACCGCTCGCCTTCTTTACCCGTAATTTTGGCCACACTGCCTTGTTCCGCTAAGTTGCCATACAAAATTTGCAAGTGTCCTGTAACCTTAATCGGTTGCTCAACGGGGTAAATAATATTTTGATCCTCAAACTCAAGATCGGGGGCATCTGCTAGGTTTTCGGCTATGGTTTTGCCCGTTACCGTTAAACAATCGCCGTGCAGCAATCCCATTTTTAATAAATATTTCATTACCGCAGGCACGCCGCCAATCTTATGCAAATCTTCCATCAAATACTTTCCCGATGGTTTAAGATTAGCCAAAACAGCCGTACGATCACCAATTTTTTGAAAATCATCTTGTGATAATGATAGATCCACACTCTTCGCCATTGCAATCAAGTGCAAAACCGCATTAGTAGAACCACCTAAAGCGATGATGACCGCAATCGCATTTTCAAAAGCCTTAGGTGTCATAATATCCGATGGTTTAATATCCCGCTCCAAGAGCAAACGGATATATTTACCAGCATCCAGACATTCCTGCTTTTTTTCAGCACTCAACGCCGGATTAGAAGACGAAAACGGTAACGACATCCCCAATGCCTCAATAGCCGAAGCCATCGTATTGGCGGTGTACATACCTCCACATGCGCCCGCGCCCGGGCAAGAATGCCTGACAATACCTTGAAAATCACCTTCATCAAGCGTTCCGGCTATTTTTTGCCCCAAGGCTTCAAATGCAGAAACAATATTTAGGTCTTGACCTTTCCATTGTCCGGGTGCAATAGTACCACCATATACCATGATCGCCGGACGGTTCAAACGCCCCATCGCAATCAATGAACCGGGCATGTTTTTGTCGCAACCGGGAACAGCAATTAATGCATCATAGTAATGCGCACCGCATACGGTTTCAATGCTATCGGCAATAATATCGCGGCTGACTAAGGAGAAACGCATACCATCTGTACCATTACTAATACCATCGCTCACGCCGATCGTGTTGAAAATAAGCCCTACTAAATCATTGTCCCAAACCCCGACCTTTATATCCTTAGCCAAGTCATTGAGGTGCATATTACAGGTATTACCTTCGTAGCCCATACTTACAATGCCTACTTGAGCCTTGGCCAAATCGGCATCGGTGAGGCCAATACCGTAGAGCATGGCTTGAGCAGCAGGTTGTGTGGGGTCTTGGGTAACTGTGCGTGAATATTTATTGATCATTATTTTTTTAATAAAAATGAATGTTTGTAAAAATGGATGTTTGTGAAATGAATTGTTTCCTAGGCTTCGTGTAGCAACGGTGTGCGTACCAAGTCCAAATACTTCTTTTTTAGTGCGCTACCGATTGCCTCTGACCAGTTTTTCTTAAATGACTTGCCATCAACGGATTGTAGGCCAACAATCTCTGCACCTGTTCCACAGAAAAATGCGCTATCTGCTTGGAAAAGATCATCAGAAGTATAGACACCTTGGTGTACCACGATACCCATTTCGGCGCAAAGTTCTAATACTGTATTACGAGTAATACCCGGAAGGATATGACCCAATGCCGGCGTGTAAAGCGCGCCATCTTTTTCAAAAAACAAATTAGCACCGGGGCCTTCTGCCAAATGACCTTCACAATCGAGCAATAACGCTTCATCGTAACCCGATTTACGCGCTTCTGATGTGGCCAAAATAGAATTGATATAATGACCTACGGCTTTTGCTTCGATATGTATAGAGCGCGGATGTGGCCGGCAATATGGACTAATTTTGAGGTTAAGCAGTTTTTCGCCCAAATATGCACCCCATTCCCAAACAGCCACTAAAAGCCGCGTAGATTGGCCATTGATAAGGGTCATATTAGGATCACAAATCAACAATGGGCGGATATACGCATCAGTTAATTCATTCTTAGCCAATACGTTATAACTAATTTCGGTCATTTGCTCCACAGAGTAATCACAGGGTATGCCCAGTAATTCGCAAGAATGCAGCAACCGCTCGAAGTGCTCTTTTGCCTTAAAAATTGCAGCACCTTTTGAGGTGTCATAACTCCTGATGCCTTCAAAAACGCCATAGCCATAATGCAAGGTTTGCACATACAGATTAGTTTGGCCTTCAGCAGCATTGATGTATGCGCCGTCAAAATAAAGGATTGTATTTTCTTTAAAATATGCCATAATTAATTTTTTCAGTTCGTATTAAATAATGGTGGAGACCCTGTTCATCAAGTTTCTTAATCCTTCCTTGTCAATAGATTGTTTGGTGACGTGCCTACAAATAATATCACCCACTACCGAAGTAGAATAATGATGAATGGGGTCAATATCTTTAGTGACTTTACCATTTTCCATTGTCCATTGTACCGCATCGCGAACGGCGGTAGCTTCGGTGTTCATTTCAAGATGATCGAGCAGCATTGCAGCGGAAAGAATAGCACCAATTGGATTAGCAATATCCAAACCCTTTGCTTGTGGATACGAACCATGAATCGGTTCAAACAACGCTGCACCCGTACCAATAGAGGCAGAAGGCAATAAACCCAAGGAACCACTGATAACACTGGCTTCGTCCGAAATAATATCACCAAACATATTCTCGGTAAGCACAATATCAAATTGGGCAGGGTTGAGGATAATTTGCATCGCAGCATTATCCACAAAGAGGTAATCGAGTGTAATATCGGGGTATTGAGGCGCAAGTTCTTGCACCACTTTACGCCACAAACGGCTGGTTTCCAATACATTAGCCTTGTCCACCAAAGTTACTTTTTTACGGCGCAATTGTGCGTGTTTAAATGCCAAATGCGCAATACGCTCAATTTCAGACCTGGAATAAACACAGTTATCCGATGCGATATTCCCCGTTTCGTCCAAGGTTTTTTCTCCAAAATAAATACCCCCAGTGAGTTCGCGATAGATTACAAAATCAACACCTGTGATGCGTTCTGTTTTGAGTGGCGACAAATGGTGTAACGACGAATATGCCGAAACCGGACGAATATTAGCAAAAAGTTGCAACGATTTACGCAATTGTAATAACCCTTGTTCGGGGCGAACTTTGGCCTTGGGGTCGTTATCGTATTTTGGATCACCGATGGCACCGAACAGTACCGCATCGCTGCGCAAACATGCTTCTATCGTTGCATTGGGGAGCGGATGCCCCGTTTGGTCAATGGCACATGCGCCCATAAGGCAATATTCGTATTCGAACTCGTGACCGTATTGTTCCGCCACTGCATCCAGTACCCGTACCGCCTGTGCAGTTACCTCCGGGCCAATGCCATCACCTTCTATGACTACTATATGTTTTTTTGACATTTTTTTAATGATCGTTATTTGTTTTATTGTTCCTTAGGAACGGAGTCGAAATAAGTCCTACCATTCAGGCTAAAGATTTTGGAGGCAGATAACTGTTTTTTAAGGCGAATAGTGGGGCTATTTAACGCAAAAAACGGGAAATATGGCTTCAAAAGATTAGCATCAATGGTGGGAGTTATTTCGACTCCGTTCCTTAACCCTCAAATGCCTCAATTTGATCCCGAATGCTGAGTAGATAATCAATATCATCGTATCCGTTGATTAGACAATTTTTCTTGTAAGCGTTAATTTCAAAATGAGCGACATTTCCTGTTGCTACATTCGTAATTGTTTGTTCCTCAATATCAATATAGATACTTGCTGCCGGATTTAGGCTAATAGCATCAAATAGCCCTTCCAGAAATTCATCGCTGACCTGTACCGGTAGTAAGAAATTATTCAGGGCGTTATTCTTAAAAATATCCGCAAAAAAACTACTGACTACGGCATCAAAACCCGCATCTTTTATGGCCCAAGCGGCGTGTTCGCGACTACTACCACAACCAAAATTTTTAGCCGCTACCAAAATGGAGCCTTTATACTGTGGATTATTGAGTATAAAATCGAGTTTTGGTTGTGATTCATCATCATTATTGTAGCGCCAATCGCGGAAAAGATTTTTCCCAAATCCATCGCGGTTGGTTGCTTTGAGAAAACGCGCTGGGATAATTTGATCGGTATCCACGTTTTCTATATTGAGCGGAATGAAGGTACTGTTAATCTCCATTGTTAATAGCGTAGTTAATTTGAGTTAATAAATGTTCTAATATCCGTAATTACCCCCGTAACTGCCGCTGCCGCTGCGGTTAAAGGGCTGGCCAATAATGTCCGAGCACCTTGTCCTTGCCTGCCTTCAAAATTGCGATTAGAGGTAGAAACGCAGTACTTTCCTGCTGGAATTTTATCCTCATTCATCCCTAAGCACGCCGAACAACCGGGTTGCCTTAATTGAAAACCGGCCTGCTCAAATATCGTATGCAGTCCCTCGGCGCGTGCCTGTTCCTCCACTTGTTTACTACCGGGCACAATCCAGACTTCTACGTCTTTTGCCTTTTGTTTTCCCGTAACAAAAGCGGCAACTTGTCGGAGGTCTTCAATACGCGAATTGGTACAACTACCAATAAAGACGTAATCAATTTTTTGCCCTTGGATGGCCGCTCCTTGCTCTAAGCCCATGTAATCCAGTGCTTTACGGAAAGAAAGGCGTTCTTTTTCATCAAAAGTAAACTCGCTAGGGATATTTCCTGTAATTGGAATGCCCATGCCCGGATTGGTACCATAAGTGACCATTGGTTGAATATCCTCGGCACGTAGGTGGAGTTCGTGGTCAAATTTTGCATTGGGATCAGTAAAGAGTTGCTGCCATTCTTGTAGTTTTGAAGCCCATTCGTCTCCTTTGGGCGCAAATTCGCGTCCTTTCAAATAGTCAAATGTTATGTCATCGGGGGCAATTAAGCCACCTCTTGCGCCCATTTCGATACTCATATTACAAATGGTCATCCGCGCTTCCATCGAAAGGCTGCGAATGGCCGACCCCGCATATTCTACAAAATACCCAGTAGCGCCACTGGCCGATATTTGAGCAATAATATAAAGAATAATATCTTTTGCACTCACGCCCGCGCCTAGTGTACCTTCCACATTGATGCGCATTTGCTTGGGTTTGCTTTGTAGCAGACATTGAGTAGCCAATACCATTTCCACTTCGCTCGTACCAATCCCAAATGCAATAGTACCAAAAGCACCGTGTGTACTGGTATGACTATCACCACAAACGATGGTCATACCCGGTTGTGTAATACCCAGTTCTGGCCCTATTACATGCACAATTCCTTGGTAAGGATGCCCCAAACCATAGAGTTCCACGCCAAATTCGGCGCAGTTTTCAGTCAATTTTTCCACTTGCAAACGCGACAACGCCTCTTTAATCGGCAAATGTTGCTCCAAAGTAGGTACATTATGATCGGCGGTAGCCACCGTCTGCCTTGGGCGAGCGACCGGAATACCACGTTTGCGTAACCCGTCAAATGCTTGCGGGCTGGTCACTTCATGGATAAAGTGCCGGTCGATATAAAACACTGAAGGGCCACCTTCGATTTGGGTGACCACGTGTTTCTGCCATATTTTATCGAATATTGTCACTTTTATTTGTTTAATATTGTTTAAAAAAAATTTATTGCGCCAATGCTGCCTTGTTATTTATCCCTAATGATAGGTTAGAGGCCATTTCCACTAAATCTTCATCCCTCACTTCTTTCTTTTTATCCGCCACAACAAGAAAAGTGGCGTAAAGTTGATCTACTTCATCGCGGTCAAATTCGTGGCCTAATTTGCGAAAACGATAAGCCAACGCCGAACGGCCACTACGGGCAGTGAGCACTATCTTTGAACTATCAGCACCTACTTCTTCTGGATTAATAATTTCGTAGGTTTGCGCATCTTTCAAAAAACCGTCCTGATGAATACCAGAGGAATGCGAGAATGCATTAGCCCCAACAATGGCTTTGTTAGGTTGTACGGCCATACGCATCGTTTCTGATACCAATTTACTCATCGGATTGAGTTGGCGACTATCTACATTGGTATAGAGGCCGAGGTGTTGGTGTTGTTTGAGTACCATTACTACCTCTTCGAGTGAGGTATTACCAGCGCGTTCACCAATACCATTGATGGTACATTCGATCTGTCGGGCTCCGGCAATAACTCCCGCAATAGAATTGGCGGTAGCCATACCCAAGTCATTATGACAATGACAGGAAAGAATAGCCTTGTCCATATTGGGTACATTATTCATTAGGAAAGCGATTTTTTCGCCATATTGATGCGGCAGGCAGTATCCCGTAGTATCGGGAATATTGACTACCGTGGCACCCGCAGCAATAACGGCTTCTACCACCCGAGCGAGGTATTCGTTATCGGTACGGCCTGCGTCTTCGGCATAAAATTCGACATCATCTACAAAGTTTTTGGCCCATTTTACGGCTTGTACGGCGCGTTGCAAGATCTCTTCGCGGGTCGCATTGAATTTGGCTTTGATATGCGAATCGGAGGTGCCGATACCGGTATGAATACGTGGGCGACGGGCATGTTTGAGTGCCGCTGCTGCTGCTTCAATATCCTTGAGTACTGCACGACTGAGGCCGCAAACAGTAGCATTTTTGATATTAGCAGATATTTCTTTGACGCTGCGAAAATCGCCTGGAGAAGAAATAGGAAAGCCCGCCTCTATAATGTCAACACCAAGTGCTTCCAAACGGAGTGCAATTTCGATCTTCTCATCGGCGTTTAGTTTGCATCCAGGCACCTGCTCGCCGTCGCGCAGGGTGGTATCAAAAATGTGTACTTGCATCTTATTTGTTATCATAACCTACTTTTTTGAGGCCAAATTTGTAATAGTAACCACAAAAATAGATTTACATTTGCCAACCACAATCCTAAAGTATGGATTATACTACTTTGGCCAAACGCAATTTTAATTTATAAAATATTGATTATCAAATATTTGTGAATAAATCAAATACACCCTCCAACCGCTCGAACGATGCCTTGTTTCAACTCATAAAATCGTTGAGTAAGGCCGAAAAGCGCAATTTTAAGCTGTTTGTCGGACGAAATTCCTCGGCGGGCGATTTAAAAATTGCACAATTATTCGACCTATTGGACAAGATGACCGACTATGACGATGCCGTGGTTTTGCGCAAAGGAAGTACCATAAAAAAAGAGCAATTACCCAACCTAAAAGCAAACCTCTACCGACAAATACTCGCCAGCCTACGCATTATGCGCGAGGAAGTAAACGTGGAAATACAACTGCACGAACAATTGGAATACGCGCGTATTTTATACGATAAGGGCTTGTACCAGCAGAGTGTGCGCATGTTGGAGCGTACGCGTGAACTCGCCAAACAATACCACCAAAATTCGTTCTGGTTGCAGGCATTGGTTTTTGAAAAAAAGATTGAATCACTGCATATTACTAGAAGTATCCGACACCGCGCTGAGGATATTGCGCAGGAGGTAAGGCGTTTGAATGAGCGATTGGCCATGGTGGGCAGGCTATCCAACCTAGCCCTGCAATTGTACAGTTGGTATATCTATTATGGCCATGCTCGCGACGAAAAAGATACAGATGCCATCAGCAGTTTTTTTACGGCGCAATTGCCTGTAGCAGCGCATGACTCGGAAGGTTTTTTTGAAAAACTTTACCTCTTTCAGTCCTATTGTTGGTATGCGTTTATCTCGCAAGATTTCTTGCTGCATTACCGATATTCCAACAAATGGATAGCCCTTTTTGACGATCAACCGCAAATGCGCCGGATTGAGACACCATACTATATAAAAGGCATGCACAACTTGCTTTTGGCGCATTTTATGCTCCGTAATCATGTTGGTTATAGGACAGTTTTAGAACGGTTTGAGCAATTTGCCCGTTCGGAAGAAGCCGCAATAAATGATAATGTACGCACACAAACAGCCATTTATTTGTTTTTGGCAAGATTGAATGGCTTTTTTTTGGAAGGGAATTTTAAGGGCGGTATTGCCATTGTGCCGGAACTAGAAGATTTTTTAGATACCTATCCGCTCCAAACTGATCGACACCGTGTACTGGTTTTTTATTATAAAATTGCGTGTTTGTATTTTGTCGTTGGCGATTTTGAAAAAACGATTGACTACCTCAATCGGATCATCCATTGGAAAGTGGATTTGCGGAGCGATCTTCAGTGTTATGCGCGGTTATTGCATCTTATTGCGCATTATGAATTAGGCAATACGGCTCTTTTGGAGCATTTGATCAAATCTGTATATCGTTTTATGGCTAAAATGGAAAATCTAAGTATTGTAGAGGAGGAGATATTCAAATTTATACGCAAGTCTTTCCAGTTAACCTCTAGTACACAGATCAAAACAGCATTGGGCATATTACTCGATCGCCTCAAAAGATGCGAAGGAAATCGCTTCGAAAGCAGGTCATTTATGTACCTAGATTTTATTGGATGGCTGGAGAGCAAACTGGCAGGCGTTCCACTAGAAGCGGTGATAAAAAGTAGAATGGCGCGCAAGAAGGGGTAGTATTACTCAGCCTGTTTACTATCCATCCAAATCGTCACGGGCCCGTCATTCAACAACGATACTTTCATATCTGCGCCAAATTTTCCGGTAGCCACTGGTTTTCCCATTGCTTCGGTTGCTTTTTGAATAAATAACTCATACAAAGGAATGGCCGTATCGGGTCGGGCTGCACGGATAAACGACGGTCGATTGCCCTTTTTGACCGAGGCATGTAGCGTAAATTGGCTCACAATAAGTAAATCCCCTCCAATATCTTGGACAGATAGGTTCATCAGCCCTTCAGCATCTGAGAAGATGCGCATGGCAACAATCTTTCGGATGAGCCAATCAATATCTGCTGCGGTATCTTCGGCTTCGATACCAAGTAAAATGAGGAGTCCTTGCTGGATATTGCCGTGGATTTGCCCGTCGATTGTGACGGACGCTGCTGAAACTCTTTGTAATAATGTGCGCATGGCGCAAAAATAAATCAAATATTTGAAACGCCGGTCGTTGAGCGAAGCCGAAACGCCGGTCGTTGAGCGAAGCCGAAACCCCGGTCGTTGAGCGAAGCCGAAACGCCGGGGTTTCAAATATTTGATTTATTTTTGCAGGATGGATTTACAACTTAATGATAAAGTTATTTTGGTATCGGGTGGCGCAAAGGGTATCGGGTTAGGTATTTGCCAACAACTGATACAAGAGGGAGCCATTCCCGTTATTGCTGGCCGCGATGCTAACGACAACCAAAAAGCCGTGGCACAACTCACAGCAACAGGAGGACAAGCATACGCCATTGAGGCCGAACTCTCCAACCCCGATGCCTGTAAAATGGTATTAGACGCCGTTATGGCAAAATATGGCCGTTTGGATGGCCTAGTCAATAATGCAGGAGCCAACGATGGAGTGGGCTTAGAAAATGGTGATTATCAGCGATTTATAAAATCTTTGCATAATAATTTGGTGCATTATTACTTACTTGCGCACTATGCATTACCCGCTTTAAAAGCAAGTAAAGGATCCATCGTGAATATTACTTCCAAAACAGCAGAAACAGGACAAGGTGGTACATCTGCCTACGCTGCCGCCAATGGTGGTCGCAATGCCCTTACCCGCGAATGGGCGGTAGAACTCCTACCCTATCACATCAGGGTCAATGCAATTGTGGTGGCAGAATGTTGGACACCGCTCTATGAAAACTGGATCAATACATTTGCTAATCCACAAGAAAAACGCAGTGCCATAGAGCAGCATATTCCCCTAGCAAAACGCATGACTACCGCCGATGAAATAGGCGCAATGGCGGTGTTTTTACTGTCAGAAAAATCGGCTCATACAACCGGGCAATTGATCCATGTCGATGGCGGGTATGTGCATTTGGACAGAGCGTTATAAATAGGTCTTATCTCACTTTGCTGGTGATGGATAAGTAAGGAGCAATGTACGTTTACTAAACTTTTTTTAATTTGGCAAACGAAAATCCCCGCCATTTAAAAGTGAATTACACATGTTTCTAAAAAAATATTCAGTAACATGAAACTACCTAAAATTTGGTATATTTTTTGCTATGTTAAGCAGCGGTTAGGATAAGTTAAAGTATCTATTTACTTTTGATGCGAGAATCCGACCTTTAGGCAGTGCAAAAACATAATTTAGTTCCATTACTATTGTTTATTTTTAGTTGTTGTGCTCAGGTTGCAGCACAAAGTGGTTGCGTACAATCGGCTACTGTTACCACTACGCCTGTACAATGCAACACCTTTCGCAATGGTTCCATTGAGATCACTAATGTAGTGGGGGGGCTATCTCCCTATTACTATTCTATTGATGGAGCAACATTTAGCACGCGCCCAGCCTTTGATTTGCTTTGGCCGGGTACTTATACCATCACGATACGGGATTCTTCGGGCTGCGAATACCAGACCGATGCTACTGTGGGAGAACCGGAGGTGTTGGAGGTCATGTTATCGGCCAGTAAAACCAAAGTGGCTATTGGAGAGGGATTTACACTCAGTGCAAAGACAAGCCCACCAAATGCCATTATTACCAGCGTCAATTGGCGGCCTACCGAGTACTTTGAAGATGGTATAAAATACGATCAAACAGTTAAAAACCTGTCCGTTACCACTCCTTTTGCCGTCGAGATTATTGATATTAATGGATGTACAGCCCGCGACCAATTGATAGTAGAAGTAGAAACGCCCAATATTTACATCCCCAATATTATTAGTATGGGCAGTAATCAAGATGCCTATTTTACGATTTTTTCAGATGATTATGTCCGCTCGGTGCAGTATTTGAGGATATACAACAGGGTGGGCAGCCTTGTTTTTGAGCGGGAAAAATTTCCAACCAATGACCCATTGCTGGGCTGGAATGGCCGTTACAATAACCGAAAAGCCACGCCCGGTGTGTTTACTTGGGTGGCAGAAATAGAGTACCTGGACGGCAGCAGGCATTTGATGTATGGCAGTCTGACGGTAGTGCGGTAAATAAGAAATACCACCAGATTAATTACCCAAATGGCAGAGATAAAACACCATCCACCTCTCCCCTACTCGGCACGATCCATTCCAGCCCAAATGGTGCCATCGTCGGTAATCCCATCTTAATTTGTCCACTATTATTCTTCTTATCTTGAAACATCAAAGCCCATATAGCATCAAATGCGGTGGGAGACAGTGTTCTTTTTTCAAAAAAACGGGATAAATAAGCCGCTAATTCATCGGCAGAAACAATCAGCGCCTGCCGTCCGTGTCGCTGCTCCAAAATACGTGTTTCACAGACCATACCCCATGCAATAGCAGCCCCATGTGTAAGCGGCTCAGTTGTTTCCAAAAAATAACTTTCCAAGGCGTGCCCAATGGTATGTCCATAATTCAATACCGCTCTAAGTCCTTTTTCTAGTGGATCTTGCTGTACTACCTTTGCTTTAACGCCCACCGATAAACGTAGTATCAAATCCCAGTCAACGTGGTTTAAATCCATCAATGAAGCGATCTTACTCCATAGTTCGGGCGAGCCAATAATGGCATGTTTTATCACTTCCGCAAAACCCGAATGTAGTTCTGCTTTGGGTAGTGTTTGAAAAAAAGTAGCATCTAGTATTACACCCGCCGGGTTTTGGAATACGCCAACTGCATTTTTAATCTGTTGAAAATCAATACCTAATTTACCACCTACGGATGCATCCGTTGCCGACAATAATGTAGTGGGCAATTGTAAAAAATCGACACCTCGTTTGTAAGTAGCCGCACAAAATCCGCCCATGTCGCCGATCACACCACCGCCCAAATTAATAACCAAGGCTTTTCGATCCAAACCTGCTTCAAACATAGCCGTCCAGATTTGTTGACAAGTCTCCATGTTTTTGTGGCGTTCGCCAGCGGGAACAACGACCATCTGCAAATCCTTGGGCAAGCCTGTTTTTTCAAAAAAATAGGGTGCGCAATGCACGGCAGTATTTACGTCGCAAATCAAAAAAATAGTAGAATACGAGCGGTTGGCGTACCATGCTGCAAAGTTTTTATCTAAATCGCCAAATAATAAAGGGTGTAAATCAAATTGATCCATGGAGCAAAGATAGATACCTTGATCTTGGATTAAAGTATTTTGATGGTGAATATTGTGCAAATTAGTTTTCTAAGGCCGGTCTTGCCACACTTGGGGTATTGTACTTTATTTCAAAATGTTTCACTAAGAATAAAAGTATTGGGTTGCAAAACTTTGCACTCTAGTACAGTGTAAAATAAGTTTTTTTATATGTGTAGTATATTTTCCACCACAACGTAGCGTACACTTTTTCCACCACAAAGTGCACAAAGTTCACAAAGACGTAGCGTAGGCGCTTCGCTTGTTTTTTAGAACACAAAGCGTTACGTACACTTTAGAGCGTACACTTTTTCCACCACAAAGTGCACTCGTACGCTATTCTGTGGTAGAAAAAGCGATCACTCTACGCTTTGTGTACTCAAAAAAGAGCGAAGCGATCACTCTACGCTTTGTGTACTTTGTGCACTTTTGTGGTGGAAAAAGTGGACGCTACGCTGTGATGGAAAACATACTACGTGTATTAAAAAACTTATTTTACAGTGTAATAAGTAACAGGTCACGTTTACGAAACTAAAAAAAGTTTCGTAAACGTCAGTTTCCTCCATTTCAAAAGTGTGTTAAACGTGTTTTTTTATAAAATGTCCAGTAGTATGGTCAAAAACACAACGAAAGTAAATTGCGTTGCGCATTATAGTAGTGGTGGGGTTTTGTTTTAAACCTTCTCAAAATAAGGTACGCCCAGTTGTTTTAAAACCCTATATTTGCACTTAATTAGCATTTAAAGCATTTTGACATGACGACTGTATTAAATATTAATATAGATGATCTCGACACTAAGTTTGTCGAAAATCTGAAGCGAGATTTTGCCCACGCAGCAGTTGAGATGCGGTTGGAGGAGCAATCTGTCCAATCATTAACTTTCACAGAGGCTGATTTTTGGCAAACCATTGCGCTGCTTGACTGGGAAAAAGAAGGTGATGACGAAAAAGTAGTGCAACCACTCATCGCCTTTTTATCAGAGCAATCAATAGGGCATATATACCGTTTTTCGGACATTTTATCCGAGAAACTTTGGCAATTAGATACCTATTCCCACGCAAAAATATTTTTAGATGACCCGGAAGAAGAAGGTCTGCTCTCCGTTGATGATTTTCTCTACACCCGGTGTGCAGTAGTGGCAAATGGCCAAAAGTACTACGAAAAAGTACTTAAAAACCCTCAACTCATGCCTCCCGACTTAACTTTTGAACCTTTGCTTTACACCGCATTGAAAGCTTATAAGCGAAAAACAGGCAAGAGTTTTACGCCAGTTTATGCTTACAATTATGAAACTTACAGTAATAAAAAAGGCTGGCAAAAGCAAGGGGTGTAAA
>JBEAVK010000260.1:0-9988 GCA_041160955.1 Bacteroidota bacterium | reverse complement strand
CGCCCGCTGCAAGCGTCACCGTGCCGCCGTTGTTGGCTGTTACGCTATACGAAGCACCCAGACCTGTACCTGTTGGGTTGAGGCTAAAGGTGATATAGTCATCTGCGCCAGTACCGGTGGTGCCGTTGTTGTTGCAGGTTTCGAGGGTTTTGTTTGCTGCAGCGAGGGCGCAAGGTGCAGTACAAGTTACCGCCGCTACGGTGACTGGCACATCAGCAAAGCAATCAGCCGCGCCATTGAATATGCGCACAATATACGAGCCACCCGTATTGGGGATACTGCTCTGGATTACCGCAGGTAAGGTGCCGGGTATCGCAGTCGCTGAGGCAAAGGCTGGCCCGTTGTAGGAGCTTGCGTTGAGTGTGCTTACTCCGTAGTGCGTGCCGTTAGTGACGGCAGAGAGACTAATGGAGCCGTTGTTTTGTGCGGTAGAACCTGCACAGTCGGGAGCATCTTGAGCAAAACTAATTCCAGATGCCGGGATACAAACTGTACAGCCCGAAACAGGAATATTGTTTCTAAACAAATTAGGATCTCCAGAATCTATATTAATTGTAAAGTAATATGGATTATCAGTTTGGTAGGTAGCACTGTTGAAGCCACTCAGCGCCGTCATACCTGCGTTGGCATTTTGCCCCAAAAAGATATCGTTGCCTCCATTGAATGTTGTAATATCGATAGCCCCAGCAACAGGCGCATGCACTGGGCTTCCATAACCCATTGGAGGGGTATATGTCAGATTGAAATTGCCACCAGGCCCAGAAAGCAGCAGGAAGAAGTACTCGCCTGTTGAGCCATTAAGGACGGTTTGGATGACCGAGCCATTGGCAGGAGACGTGACGGACACCGTTCCTCCGGAGACTATGGCACCTGTTTCTTCACAATAAATGAAACCCTGCGGATCCGCTGGATCCACACTCGAAGGATTATATATTTTCTGTGCACTGCACGAAGTGTTGTTGAGAAATCGAGCCTCAATGGTTACATTGGCTGCACAACTGATGTTGGTGAGCGTAAATGTTTCAGAACCAGAACCATTGGGCGTAAAAATATTGGGGACTCCGTTTACGAGTATTTCAATATTTCCGGTCGGAGCGTTTGTATAACTTACCCTTACATTTGCACTATGTGCACCAAATTCGCATCTACCTGCGACAATATTATCAATGGTCATTGTGCAATTGGATGGCGGACAGGGGGGAGGTGCAGTATATGGCATTGTTTTCATACAGTTGCTACCCAACGATACCATGATCGAACCTGTAGTTCCGTTAGCCGGTATAGCGAGGGAATAGTTCTTGGAGGTAATGCCGCATGTGGGGATGGTTTCTGTAAAAACAGTCTGATTCAACGAGTTTTTTACGGTAACCGTAAGACTTTGGTTACACTGACTGTTCTGCCAGTTTACCGTAAAAGCAAGGGTTGCCTCACTACTGTTTGTACCAGAATTGTAGGTACAGTTCGAGACAGTTAATGGATTTATGTTTAAATCACAAGCCGGATTGCCGGAACAACACTGGGAAAAACAATTTGGCACCAAAGCGGATTGATTCTGTCCGTTTTCCCAAAGATTGTTCTGCGCATAAGTCGTAGTCAGAAAGTTGGTTCCTTGCGGCATCAATAGCCGATGTCCGAAAACACTAGCCGTCCAGTTTGAGTTGGCGGCACTTTGTATATTGCCGTTGACAATCCAAAGACAAAGCCCACAACCAGACAAAATGTGGCCAGATTGAACCTGAAAATTGCCATTGAGGTTGGCAAAGGCGACATCACAAACCCGAGTAGTGCCTGTGCCAAACTGTATGTTTTGTGCGACAATAAAATCAGAGTGATAGATATGGCTCGTTCCTTCATCGTTTTGAAAATTGCCCGTTTCATTAACGCTCAAAGTACCCAGGTTGCCGTAATGGTGCCCGTTGTTGGAACCATTATCCTGATCTCCAATTTCGGCACATACATCTACAATTCGGTCTTCGCCGCCACCCTGAAGTTGAAAATTTTGTGTCACATTCAGGCAAATATCTTCCAAATAACGTTGGCCGCCTATATTGGTCCAGTTAGCGGAAGAGGTTGCGTTCGTAGTACTGTTAAATTTACCGTTAGCACCTTCATCGCCGATCTCTACTACTGAGTTGGTTACACAAACGGTAGTCAGCTTGGCTGGGTCTTGAATGTCTCCATCTTGATTGAAGTCCCCGAACGTGCGAAGTGTGCCATTTTTGAAGATAAACCGATTATTGGCACCACTTGCCACTTGAATATTCCCGTTCTCTACCTGTACCAACGAATTGTCAGCATAAAAAACGTTACCATTTTTGGTAAGTTGGATACTACCAGACCCAACTGTCCCTTCCAAAATCAGGGCTCCGTCTTCGAGTACAAATTTTGCATTATCATCGTCAAATTGAAAGTTTCCTGACTCAATAATCAGGCAAACGCCCACCAAGTGGATGGTTTTTGCGCTTTTCAGAATCAAATTATTGGATGCTGGAATCGTGATCGTACCCGACCCTACAATTTTCACATCATTCTGAATATCTTGTGGATCTGAATTCCAAGTTACCACTGAAGCCCAATTTTGATTGCCACAATATCCGGTGATTGTTCGATTTGCTGCAATACTGGGAATCGTAAAGGAACACTGCGAAAAGGGCTGTGGTATATTGCACTCAGGCGTGCAGGTATATTGTGCAATGCCCTGTAAAGGGCAAGAAAATATACACACCATAAGCCACAATGTGAACCTGCCCTTGGATTTGAAAATCGGGAGAGTGTCAAAAAATGACCAGTCCGATGGGGCAATAGTGCGTCTTGATGACGCATTGAGTAAACCTTTCATTGAACGCTATATTGAAATATTATGTATTTTATAAAGGATTAAAATGCTGAATTACAGTGTAATTCATATAATTACAGCCATGAGACAAGCACCAGAGACAATGCCGTGTCTCTAGTTACATGCTCCTTAAACAAAGCCCTGCTGACAGCCGTTATTAAGTGGGTGGTATGGTTATTCTCCCAATACTTACCGATCGTCACCGCGATTTCTGTATGGCCAGCATTCTGCCCTGCATCGTTGTCTCGTACATCGGATAGCAGTACTATCTAACGAAAAATGGTAAATTCATGCTGAGCCTGTCGAATTTATGCTGAGCCTGTCGAATTCATGCTGAGCCTGTCGAATTTATGCTGAGCCTGTCGAATTTATGCTGAGCCTGTCGAAGCAGCAGCAGCAGCAGCAGCATAGGTGGGAATGATTAAGTTCAAAATGATAATTAATTGTGTCCTAGTACTTACTTAAAATCTAAATTTTATACTATGCACATTAAGATAAAAGATATAGAAAAGATGTTGTATGAGTACAAGAATATAAGAATATAAGGAATGGATTAAAAAGAAATAACTGTCTCAAAGGCAATAAAATTAATAATGTGTACCTTTAAAACTACATACAAATGTAGTATGACTGCTTGCGCACCAATAAAAAAAACAGACAAGTAGCATTTAAAAGGAATGAACCGTTGAATTTAACAGATAAAAATGAAATAAGGGTTTTTAAAAGCATACTACACCTGCTCAATTCATTCGAGGTCTCTATGCGCTAAAATGGTTATTTTGCCCTATTTTACTTCATTTCCTAGGAGAATCAATTTATTTTTGTAATAAAATTATAGTATAAAAATAAGCAATATTTAAATATCTGCATCTTTTATTAAACAATCTGATTTCCTTCTCGTTTATTATCTATGCATTTTGACGCCAACTTAAATATCTTAATACTAGAAGACTTTCAGGGGTTTTCGATGCTCTTGCAAGTCGTATTGGAAGAGATTGGATTGCCCAACGTACATATTGCCAAGAATTATCCAGAAGCAGTGGCTATTTTGGAAAAATATCCGCCAGACTTATGTCTTGTGGATATTGACCTCGGGCCAGGCGTAAAAAGCGGGATTGATTTTGCGGAAACATTGCGCGAAACCCTTCCCGACGTACCGATTATTTACCTAACGTCCAATTATACGGAAGAGTTTTACGAACGTACTAGGCATACTCGTCCCAGTAGTTTTATGGACAAAGAACTTTCGCGGTTCAAGTTGCAACAAGCCATTGATCTTGCCTTAATGTACCCTATTTCCTCCAGCGATTCGGTTACTTCAAAAGATAGTATAGAGAATCCGCTAGTGATTAATCACACCAATTTTTTCTTTAAAATTGGGGATATTTATAAATCTATACCAATAAACGAGGTGACTTACTTTTTTTCTGACCAAAAACTCAATTACGCTCGGGTTGGACAACGGAATTTTCCCACTTCTGTACAGTTAAAGGTTTTAGAAAAGGAGTTTGCGCGTAGTTTTGCCCGTATTCATAAATCTTATTTAGTAAATGTTAACCTGATTGACTCCATCCATCCCGGAGACGGGGTTATTGTTATTCAAGGTGAAACCCTGCCCATCGGCCAAATCTACCGCAAAGCATTTTTAGACCATCTCAACCTTTTGAAATAAAAACCTCCGTAAAGCCACTCCCTAGGATTTAAGGTTTATCCTATTTGTTTTTAATGTGTTCCTCTTTACGAGCGGCCTATATTCATTTTCTTTTTTAGGTATTAAAAATCTGTTTTTTTAAAAAAAACTGGACATTAGTGTTGTACATTTGCAATATTTACTCTGAACAAATATTAGTATGTATAAACTTATCCTAGGCTCTATTCTGTTTTTTATTTTAACGCATCAAAGTAATGCTCAATCCACCAAAACACTATATGAAATATTCTTGGATGAATCACAATCCGACAGCCTGAGATTTGAAGCAGCGGCAACGCTTCGTTTCAATTATTTGGGTCATAAGGCAGACTCTTTATTGTGGCAGGCCGAGGTCATAAAAAAAATGATGGAGCAAAGGAAATCCGTGGATTGGGGCGGTATGTGGTACTTCACAATGGGGCGTTATTATTTTGTTACAGCCCGCCCCGATAGTGCCCAGATCATGAACGAAGCCGGTATTAAATGGATGGAGAGCAAAGGCGGAAATCCCAAGATATTATCGAAACTACTGGCCGCACAGGGGCGAGCCGTTACCATTAGCGGCAATTTTGACCTAGCAAAAGCATATTATGCGCGGGCAAGATTATTACTTGATCCCAATGTAGATATTAATAATTTGGGGAAATTATACCTCTTTGAGGGGGCAATCGAACAAGAACAAGGGCAGTTTTTACCTGCCTTGTTTTCGCTTCAAGAATCCTTGAAATATGCAGAAAAAGCACAAGATTTTGAATCCCAAGCCACAGCCCTCGTGAATATTGGCCTCATTTTTACCGAATTGGGCATGGAAGAAGAGGCGCGTAAAGAACTACTAAAATCTGCTAAAATTTTTGAACAGGAGGGCGACAACCATTCTTTAGCCACTGCCCAAACCTTCCTGATCCCTACGGCTAATAACCTCCAAGAAGCGCGTGCTTTTTACAACGCTGGCATTCAGATCGCCTCTTCCTCTAACCTGCTGGAAATTCAATCTAATTTGCACTACGAATTGGGTATGTATTTCTGCCGCAGCCATCTGCTCGATTCTGCTATGGTACACTTTAGTTTTGCGCAAGATATTGCAGCCCTTCGAAAATTAGGGGCACAAGTAGCCACTGCTAAAACCCAAAAAGGCAATGTGCTTATACAGCAAGGAAAAATGGCAGAAGGTATTGCGGTATTAGAATCGGTACTGCCCGATTTAAAAGCCTTGCGTATCAACTCAAGTTTGGTGACCGCTTATACCGCCCTGAGTGCGGGTTACAAACAACGTGGAAATACCGCCAAGGCACTGGCGTTTTTAGAAAAAAGCGTGGCACTCGCCGATTCTTTTAAAAGCAAAGACGTGGGGGAAAGTGTTATTCGGCAATATTTAGATAACCTCTATACAAAGGAGAAAGCACAACTGGAAGCACAAAATGCACTGGCACAATTAGAAGCCGATACCAAACTGCGCCAACAACGCTTGATGTTGTGGGGACTGGCAACCATTATGTTGTTGCTGGGCGGATTGGCATATACCTTTTTCCGAAATATGAAAGCCAAAAAAGCAGCTGCCGAACAACTTCAAATCCTGAACTCCCGTTTGCAAGAAGAAAGAGAGAACTTAACTCAAAGCAATAATATGTTGCGCAGTTTTGCCTTATCGGTGTCGCACGATATTTTAAATAATATTGACTTTATTTTATCAACGGGCAATATTTTGGTAGGTACCGAACGCAATACTAAGGCATTAGGCTTGTACTTTGACCAAACCCAACGTATTGGGCAACAATTAAAAGAGTACTGTGTGAGTTTATTGCAATCGGCCCGTAATTACCACCAAGAGCGTGCCGCCCAAACCCTCAAAGACCCCAACCCTATTGTGCAACAGATTTTGGAACGCTTTGCTCCGCTACTGGAGGGAAAAAACTTCACTGTGGAACGGGACTCTTTACCCGATACCAAAATACCATTGGCGGTGGTAAGTCAGGTATTCCAAAACCTGCTGTCAAATGCTATTCGGTATGCCTCAGCACAAAAAGAACCCCTAATCTATATTGGTTCACAACAAAATGCGCAGGGTGGACAAGATTGGGTGATTGAAGATAATGGCCCCGGAATACCACCACAAAAAATGGATGATTTATTTAACGATATTATGCACAGCGAAAAAGGATATGGTGTTGGCCTTGTACAAGTAAAAGCAATATTATCCAAATATAACGCTCAAATAACGGTCGATAGAAGTCGTTTGGGAGGGGCTAGGTTTGTTATTACAACAACAGACAATTGAGCCTAAAATTAAATATTTTTTACTGTATTTCGGCGTCCTTCCTTGTGGTTCAAAATAAAAATTCCCAAGTATCATATTACAGATACTTGGGAACCGATTTTATACTTCGACGCTGTAGGTTTGGTGCATGAAAAACGTAAACATTCCTATAAATCTATGCACAAAAACCTAACAACACGCCGTATTTAAATAAGGCCTCACTTTAAGTTTATCTGTTAATTTGGCCCTGTTATTATGATGCTACCACAAGCCGCCGGCGTAATGGTTACAGTAATTTCTTTTACCCCAAAACACCCAGCAGCCGTACTGCGCACATAGTAATTTGTAGCAGTAGTGGGCGAAACGGTGGACGATCCCAATGCGTTTGTGCCTGCATTTGCACTGGCCTGTGAAGTATAGAAACTCAACGTTCCACCACCCGTACTAGTCACTAAAGTGGCCAAATCAATACTGCCACCAGCGCATACGGAGCCATTGGTGACGGTAGGGGCGGGGTTAGTAGATACCGAAACAGTCATCGAAGCAGTTGAGAAACAGGTTAATAAGATACTTCGGCCATAGTAAGTAGTTGTTGCGGTGGGAGCCACCGTATTGTTGATCAATGCATTTGTGCCTGCTGTTGCATCGGCTAGAGTGCTGTGGAAAGTGAGCGCACCAACAGGGTTATTGTTTGTAATCAGGGTAGTCAAGTTGACGACCGTTGAATTTTCACAAACAGTAGTATTATTACCATTAATTTGGGGGCTGTCTGTAATTGTAACAACAATCTCCGCTAGAGGACGACAGGACGCACCTACATCAGGATTAGCAATGGCATATACATAATAGATACCAGCTGCTAAAGAAGACCAGCCGGCAGCGATACCGGTAAGCGTGGCTGTAAAAGGATTTGATCCGCCGGTTGGGGTTACATTTGCTATGGGTACACCTCCATAAATAGTTGCGGCTTCGGTTGCTGTAGGTGTTGCTCCAACCATTTGGTCGGAATTGAAGCGAACAAATCGGATACTATTGATACCATTTGCGTCTGTCAATACGGTTGCATTTGCTCCTGTACTACCCTTACATGCGGTTTGGTTACCAGAACCATATATAATAGTTGCTGGTGCACTACAAAGCGTAAATAAAGTGGTTTGTGCGGCACAACCAGAACCCGAAACAGCGCTAGTGGACAGCATAAATGTGCCACAACCCCCGCTTGCAGTAATTGTAACGCTATTGTCACACTCGTCAAATGTCATACCATTTAATACCCCTTGCGGTGTCCAAGTAGTACCACATACAACACCATTGCAAGTATTAAAGGCTACTCGATTCAGATAAAATTTACTGCCCACACCTCCACAAGACACATTATTGATGGCAGCCGGTAAAGTACCTGGACAACATTCTTTCACAATATTGATGGCTTTACCTTGGTTGTTTGTTGGAAGGTTAGGATTAGGTGCTGCCGCTCCTAAATATGCCATTGTTTGCGCATCAATAGCAGAGATACAATTTGTTGTGGCGATATCTGTAAAGTGTGAAAGATAAAGCCTGTCATACGTTTCAGACCATGTAATACCAATAGCTTGTGCAATAGCAGAGCCTGGTGGCCCAGCGATACTTTGAGCCATAAATTGCCCGGCCGCGTTATATTTTAGGATATAAGATGTTGCACCAAATCCAGCCACTACAAAGATATTACCAGAATTATCTCCTACAACTCCCATTACTTGCCCCCCTATATCAGGCAGGAAATTATCTCCCACATTTATTGTAGCCGTAGCACCCAGCGTAATAATTGGATCGATACAAGTATTTGCAGCCATAGCAGTCTCCATTTGAGTACGGGAAAATGACCACACTTTTTGTGTGCCAGTGCGTTGGGTAGCATAAATTTGTTCTGTTACTGGATTATAAGAGAGCCCCCATAAGTTACCACTTGCTCCAGTAAGACATAATTGATCCAAAAATTGACCTGTACAAGTATTAAAGGATGAAGGGCCCCCATCAGTATTGGAATAAAGAATATTACCGATACTAAATGTATTTTGATTGGTACCAGCATTAAAGACTGTTGTTGGAGTAATAGGAGAAAGTACTCCGTCACAGTTTAATTTACGATTATATGCATTTGTACCACTTTCTCCTACATACAGATTACCATTTAAATCTGTACTTAGGCCATGTGGAGAAGGCAACTCAGAAACTGTAGATCCAGGATACCAATAAGGGCCGCCATTAGCACCTGTCAACATTGTGAGGGGTATTGGTGCGCCTACTTCAAATTTGAGTATCGAGCCGATAGCTGGTTCGTTGAGGTAAATGTACTCTTTACAAGAACAAGATTGGGCATTTATGGCTTGAGAAGGCCGTATAAATACTGCAATCAACAATAAAAAGGTACAAACTCGGATAACCGTGATCGTATCTCCCGCATCGTCGTCCTGTTGTACATACCGCAAAAGCCTTCTAAACACTAGGTAACACAAAAAGAAAACATTTCCTATCGCCAATAGGACTATTACATAGGTAATTGGCAGGATATGGAAATCCGCAGTGGCAGCAGCAGCCAGCCACATGAGCAGCCCCGATAGCAGTACCAAACTGGTACGGAACAGCGTAAAAAACAAGGATTGAGTTAAGGTGCCTTTCATGATTCTGATTAATTAGTAACTTAAAAATGAATTATGAGTATTAGATATTATACAGAATTAGGGTTGTAATGCTGAAATGAGGAAGTTTTTGTAAATTAGGGCAAATTTTTCAGTCAAAATGGGGTGTTTTCAGCGAAAAATTTAACGAAAATTTGGCGAAAATTAATCATTCTCAGCATGCGAAACCAATTCTGTATAATGTCTATTAAATGCCCAAAAAAAATATTAGATTGATTGGACTAATATGCTGTTTTAATACCAAAAAGCCATTCTTGTGTTTTTTGTAAAACATTTAATTAAGTATGGTCTTTTATAGTTGTAAACGATAAATGTATTATTTTTTACCGCTTATGATTATAAAAGATTTTGTAAAACCCGAAACTTACACAAAGGTATATTGAAGAATATTCAATTTGCAAAACGAAAAAGCATCTTTTGTTACCCCATTGGTAGGATCTAATGAATATCAACTAATTGTAAAATTATTTAAAATGAAAGTGCAAATTATTATTTTTGTTTTTTTAGTTTATAAATTTAACTTTTTTTAG
>JBEAVK010000246.1:0-16506 GCA_041160955.1 Bacteroidota bacterium | reverse complement strand
TTTGACCAAAACCGCTCATTAAGCAAATAAACATACAAAATAACTCAACAATGAAATTTAAACCCACCGGACTAGAAAAGAAAGGCTTTCTTGTTTCAAGAAAATCAATAGTTAGCATCTGTTTTGTTGTGTTTTTATTGATCCTTTACGCTCAAAAATGTTGTAATAACACTACACCTGAAAATGGCGTTATCGTTTCTCAAGATCAAATGAGTGTTTTTGAACGAGATTCATGTCATCTGATAGATAGTCTTCCAAGTATATTAGCCCGCAAAGGTTTTCGTAAACTACCAATTGAAATACATTACCCAGTTGTTTCAAAACAAAAAGATACAGTTTCATTTAGGAATACAGCATCATATTCAATCATTGATTCGGCGAATTTAGAAATAAAAATGACCAATGAAATATTTAGTGTATATAATTCATTAGTGGACATATCAACGTTTTGCAGTTTTTCATTTAAAGCCTACATCACCAAAAACGAAAACTTTTGCCCTGGTTTATATTTTTTCCAAGCAGACAATGAATATGCATCTCCTGACGGGTATGATGCAGTTGTTTGGTTCCATATATTTGATGGTGATCCAGACTATTTATATATCAAGTGGCTTGACTTTAGAAAACCAGGCAATGATGTTTTTGGGTTTGAATATCTTTTCCATCTCTCAGAACCGCTCCCAAATCCAAAAAAATAAGCCACCCCGCATAACAGAATGGCTCATCGCATATATTTTTGATAAAAATTAATCTCTAAAAAGAGTCCTAATCCTACTCATTCATCGCCTTAATACCCGGCAATTCTTTACCTTCCAAAAACTCCAGCATTGCACCACCACCTGTGGATACAAAACTTACTTTTTTAGCCAGTTTGAGTTGATTGACAGCCGCAACTGAATCGCCGCCACCGACCATACAGAATGCACCTTTTTTCGTCGCTGCTGCGCATGCTTTGGCTACAATTTTTGTACCTTCGGCAAAAGCGGGCATTTCAAAAACACCCATTGGGCCATTCCAAATAATGGTTTGGCTCTTGCGGATAATACCCGCAAATTGGCGTGCAGCCGCAGGGCCAATATCCAAACCCATCCAATTATTGGGGATTTGATTGCTATTGGTAATTTGAGTCGCTGCATCTGGCGCAAATTTGTCGGCGCAAATGGAATCTTTAGGCAATACTACTTTTACGCCAGCAGTCTTTGCCTTTTTAAGGAATTCCACTGCTGTTTTCAACTTGTCGTTTTCTACCAATGAATTACCTACTGCTCCTTTTTTAGCCAAAAAGAAGGTGTAAGCCATTGCACCACCGATCAAAATATTGTCAGCATAATCGAGGAATGTTTCTAGGAGCATGATCTTGTCGCTTACCTTAGAACCGCCAGTTACACAAGTTACTGGTTTTGCTGGGTTCTTCATTGCACGGCTAGCATTTTCAATTTCGCGGTCCATCAACATGCCAAAGCACTTATGATTTTTGTCAAAATAATGTGCAACTACCGTTGTGCTGGCGTGTGCGCGGTGCGCGGTACCAAAAGCGTCATTGACATACATCGTGCCCAATGCCGCAAGTTTCTTTGCAAATGCTTCGTCGCCTTTTTCTTCCTCGGGATGAAAACGGGTGTTTTCCAACAACAGCACTTCACCTGGTTTTAAAGCGGCTGCTTTTTTGACAGCACTTTTGCCTACACAATCGTCCGCAAAATGCACCTTGGTTTTTAATTTCTTTTTCAAGTATTTCACCAAGTGGTTCAAGGTGAACTTCTCTTTATTGATGCTTCCATCTGCATTGAGCTTATCCAATGGCCGCCCTAAGTGCGACATCAAAATAGCAGATCCACCTTGCTCCAAAATATGTTGAATCGTAGGTAATGCTTCACGAATCCGCGTATCATCGGTGATGTTGTACTGCTTGTCCAATGGCACGTTGAAGTCAACCCGTACCAATGCTTTTTGATCTTTAAAATTTAATTTCATATTTTTTTTTAGATATGAGCGTAATCGTTTACAACAGATGAGCCTGTTTCACCCCTAATTTAACATTGAAAATTAAACGTTTAACATTTAAAATTAAAATATTATAATTTAAAATTAATTATTTAAAAATGTTAAATGCTTAATGTTAAACGTTTAATGTTAAATTAGGGGCGAAACAGCCCCACCAAGCAAAACTAAACCATTGCCGCCAATTGTGCCAAACGCGCAGAATAGCCTGCTTCGTTATCGTACCAACCCACAATACGGCAAGTATTGCCATTTACTTGGGTAAGTGGCGCGTCAAATACGCAAGAGTGTGTATTGCGAACGATATCGCTAGAAACGATTTCGTCGGTATTATATTCCATAATACCTTGAAGGTGTGAATCTGCTGCTGCTTTAAATGCTGCATTGATTTCTTCTACCGTTGCAGTTTGGCGAATCATGGCAACAACATCGGTTACAGAACCAGTTGCAACCGGTATGCGCATAGAGTGTGCTGCAATTTTACCTTTCAAGTGTGGTGCTACCAACACAACGGCTTTTGCCGCTCCGGTACCGGTAGGCACGATGTTTTGCGCTGCTGCACGTGCACGACGGAGGTCTTTATGTGGAGCATCTTGCAAGTTTTGATCGGCAGTATAAGCGTGGATCGTATTCATAAAGAACTGCTCTACGCCAAATGCTTTGTCCAAAGTCATAATCATTGGCACAAGGCAGTTGGTGGTACAAGAAGCATTAGACAGGATCAAATCCGTGTCTTTAATATCTTGGTGGTTGGCACCGATTACAAAAGTAGGCACGTCGTCCGTTTTTGGTGGTGCAGAAAGCACTACGCGTTTTGCACCAGCCTGTAAGTGTAATCCTGCTGATGCTTTATCCAAGAAAATACCTGTACATTCCAAAACTACGTCAACTTCCATTGCTGCCCAAGGCAGTTCGGCAGGATTGCGTACCGCTAGTGCAGCAATTTTGTTACCGTTAACGATAATTGAATCTTCTGTTGAGGTTACTGTTCCTTCAAATTTACCATGCATGGTATCATATTTGAGGAGGTGAGCGAGGGTTGCGTTGTCAGTAAGGTCGTTTATTGCTACAACTTCTACGTTTGGGTCTTTCACCAAGTTACGGAATGTTAAGCGGCCAATTCGGCCAAAGCCGTTGATAGCGATACGTTTTTTTGCCATTTTTTTATGAATTTATTGATAGATATTCCAAAATTAGGCCGCAAAAGTACCTGTTTTTCCCTTTTCAATTATTTTTTTCCCAATATTTTTGAAAAGTTAATGACATTTGCACCTAGCCATCACAAATTCGGTCAAATTATGTATCAAAACGTACAAAAAGAGTTGCAAAAAGAGTTGGATGATATCCGCTCGGCAGGTTTATACAAAGAAGAACGTATCATTACCTCCCAACAGGGGCCGGTAATTGATACTACGGAGCAAAAACAAGTGTTAAATTTTTGCGCCAATAACTATTTAGGGCTTTCTAGTCATCCCGCCGTGATAGAAGCGGCTATCGAGGCGATTCGTTCGCATGGGTACGGTCTTTCATCGGTGCGATTTATTTGCGGTACCCAAGACTTGCACAAAACCCTTGAGCGCAAAATTGCCGAGTTCCTAGGCACAGAAGATACCATTCTCTATGCTGCTGCTTTTGATGCTAATGGTGGTTTGTTCGAGCCATTGCTCGGTGAGCAGGATGCCATTATTAGTGACGAACTGAACCACGCCTCTATTATTGATGGAATTAGATTGTGTAAAGCGCGGAGATTTAGGTACAAACACAACGACATGAACGCACTGGAGGATTGCCTGAAAGAAGCACGCGCAGGTGGCGCACGCAGGATTCTAATCTTTACAGATGGCGCATTTTCGATGGATGGTACCATTGCACGGCTGGATAAAATATGCGATTTGGCCGATCAATACGAAGCCATGGTGGGGATTGATGAATGTCATGCGTCTGGCTTTTTAGGTCAAACTGGTCGTGGTACACACGAATACCGCAATGTAATGGGGCGCGTGGATATCATCACGGGCACTTTGGGTAAAGCACTGGGCGGAGCATTGGGCGGTTTTACGTCGGCAAGGAAAGAAATTGTGGATATGTTGCGCCAACGTTCGCGTCCATATTTGTTTTCCAATACCTTGGCGCCGTCTATTGTGGGTGCGAGTATTCAAGTGATTGATTTACTGAGTTCTAGTACGGCATTGCGCGATAAATTGGAGCGCAATACACGTTATTTCCGCGAGGCGATGACCAATGCCGGATTTGATATTTTACCTGGTGACCATCCTATTGTGCCAATTATGCTGTACGAAGCACCTTTGGCGCAGCAATTTGCTAAGGCATTATTGGCGGAAGGCATCTATGTCATTGGTTTCTTTTATCCAGTAGTGGCACAGGGCAAAGCACGTATCCGTGTACAATTGTCAGCAGCACACGAGCAAGAACATTTGGAAAAAGCGGTGGCTGCATTTACTAAAGTGGGTAAAACGCTCGGCGTTATTTAATACACATTTGAGTGCGTGATAAAATCGGGGCATGATGTCTTATTTACGCAAGCAATGAATTTCAACAAAATTGTCGGGGTGACAGAAAAAGTCGCCCCGACAATAGCCCAAATACAGTGTTCACACGCACTTGAAGATCTCAATAATACAAAATTTAGGTGTAATATTCAACGATCTCCAAGTGAACACTTATCGAATATTAGGATATTGTCGGGGCGACTTTTTCTGTCACCCCGACAATATAGTTGAAATCTATTGTTGGCATAAATAAAATATCATACCCCGATTTTGTCACATACTCAACTCATTTTGTAAAGCGGGAACACTGAAATGGACAACGTTTTGTGTTTCCTCTTTCTACAACCTTATCTATATTTTGAAAAATATTATTTTAATTCCGGCTATTATTATAGCAGTAGGTGCGCTCAGTTTTTTTAACCTGCCATTTTGGATGACTGCTGTTGGCGGTGTTTTAGCAGGTTTTTTATTCCCAATTTCTTCTGGCAAAGCTTATGCAGTTGGGTTTGCGGCGGGCTTTCTACTTTGGTGGGGCAGTGCTTTTTTCTTCAATTTTGCAAACGCTGGTATGCTGGCCGGTAAAATGGGCGAGTTAATTGGTAATTTGAACAGTGCCTATATGCTGATGATTACCGGAACAATGGGGGGTATATTGGCAGGATTTGGTACGTTGACAGGGGTGCTTGGCAAAGGAATTATTAGCCGAGGGTAATTTCGGCCTCAAATACCTCCCCAAATATCCGTATTACCCGCTCTTTTACCTCGGCCATGTTTATAGCACGCCCAAGTTCTTGCGCCAGAGAAGTGACTGTTTTGTCTTCGTCCACAATACCGCAGGGTACGATATAGCCAAAATACTGCAAATCGGTATTTACATTAAATGCCCAGCCATGCAATGTGACCCATCGGCTCAAATGCACGCCAATGGCGCAAATTTTCCTTTTTTTATAAAAATCAGGGTGGTCTTTAGGAAACATGGGGTTGTTTTCAATCCAAACTCCCGTGTAGCCCTCAATCCGTCCGGCTTCTATTTGGTACTCGGCTAATACCCGAATCATGACCTCTTCAATGCACCGCACATAACGGTGCACATCAGTAAAAAAACAGTCCAAATCGAGGATAGGGTAACCTACCAACTGCCCGGGGCCGTGGTACGTAATATCGCCGCCACGATTGATGGGGAAGAACTCAATATGCCGCTCAGCGAGTTCCTGTTCGTTCAAAAGTAGGTTTTCCATACTCCCGCTCCGGCCAAGGGTATAAACATGTGGGTGTTCGACCAATAAAAGTTTATGCGCTTGTGGGTACGATTTAGACGGCTCGCCACGGTGTGCTAACTTGTTGTCCACCAATGATTTAAGTACGATTGATTGGTAGTCCCAGGCTTGCTGGTAGCCCATGTTTTGGAGGTCTTCGTACAAGACAATTTCTTTTTCTTTCATCAGAAGGCGCAAAGATACGGACAATACTGCTACCTTTGCATCCCGTAACATTACAAACAGTTTATGACAAAATATATATTTGTTACGGGTGGCGTTACCTCTTCCCTTGGAAAAGGTATTTTATGCGCTTCACTCGCCAAATTGCTTCAAGCACGCGGTTTTTCCGTCACTATTCAGAAGTTCGATCCTTATATCAACGTTGATCCCGGCACCCTCAATCCTTATGAACATGGCGAATGCTATGTCACAGACGATGGCGCGGAAACGGATCTTGATTTGGGTCATTACGAGCGTTTTTTAAACGTCCCCACCTCACAAGGCAATAACGTGACTACCGGTTCGGTGTATCAAACGGTTATTAACAAAGAGCGCGAAGGTGCTTATTTGGGTAAAACCGTACAGGTAATCCCACATATTACCGATGAGATCAAACGCCGGATGCAGTTGTTGGCTCAAAATGGCAATTACGATATTGTACTGACCGAATTGGGCGGCACAGTAGGCGATATTGAATCACTTCCTTATGTGGAATCGGTACGCCAATTGCGCTGGGAACTTGGGCGCGATAATTGCCTAGTGATCCACCTGACTTTGGTGCCATTCCTAAAAGCCGCTGGCGAACTCAAAACAAAACCTACACAGCACTCTGTAAAGGAATTACTAAGCCTTGGGGTGCAGCCCGATATTTTGGTTTGTCGCTCCGAACACGCCATTAGCATGGATATTCGTCGCAAAATGGCGCAGTTCTGCAATGTAGAAACCAGTTCTGTGATAGAGGCATTGGACGCGGAAAGTATCTATGATGTACCATTGTTGATGCTCAAAGAACGCTTGGATGCGGTGGTGATCTCTAAATTACACCTCAGCGATCGCCGCGAACCAGATCTTGTTTCTTGGAAATCGTTTTTAGGAAAACTCAAAAACCCAACTAAAGAAGTCAAAATAGGTTTAATTGGCAAATACAACGAGTTGCCTGATGCTTATAAATCCATCTATGAATCTTTCGTGCATGCAGGTGCGATGAATGAGTGTAAAGTGCGCGTAGTACCGATCCATGCCGAAGAATTGGAAGGCAATTACAAGACAGTCTCCAAAATGTTGGAAGGCTTAAAAGGTATTTTAGTTGCGCCTGGTTTTGGTGCACGCGGTATTGAAGGTAAGTTGTCGGCCATACGTTTTGCCCGTGAAAATAAAATTCCGTTCTTTGGTATTTGTTTGGGGATGCAGTGCGCTTGCATTGAATTTGCCCGAAATGTATTGGGCCACACGGATGCGGCTTCTACGGAGGTAAATGAACACACCACGAATCCGATTATTGATTTAATGTCGGATCAAAAAGACGTACATACCAAAGGGGGAACGATGCGTTTGGGTGCTTATCCGTGTGAAGTAAAGAAAAAATCACGTACTTATGATGCTTACCACAGTACGCATATCAGTGAACGGCATCGGCACCGCTGGGAGTTCAATAATGCATACCGCGAAGCATTTGAGAAAGCGGGTATGTTATTTACAGGCATCAATCCTGAAACTAATTTGGTCGAAATAGTGGAATTAAAAGACCATCCTTGGTTTATTGGTGTACAATTTCACCCTGAATTGAAGAGTACTGTGGAGCGGCCACATCCTTTGTTTGTAAAATTTGTAAAGGCTGCTTGCGAGTTGGTGGGGTAAGGGGAATCACTTTGTTTAAGTGAATATTTGTTGATATGTTGGCCTATTGTCGGGAGACCCCCTCCCCGACAGTAGGCCAATTTAGTTTTTGGGGCACTAAAGGATAACGCTACAATGAAATCACCTATTTAATCACAAATTTTAAGGTTTCAGTACTTTCCTTGGCTTGTTTCGCTCCGGGATATTTATACATTATTTTAGAAAAAATGATTTCATCGCCTGTTTCTACCGACTTCACCCAAGTCAGTGTTTTTCCAGAAAAACGCGCGCCAATATTTTGACCTTCTAGTATTTTTCCTGACTTCTTTTGTACATAGACCTGGAAGCCCGGTATCTCTATATATCCATCAACATCTCCTTCCATGATTATACATGCAAGACCTTTTTGTTCACTAAAATCTTTCTTATTTATTCGGCCACTACGATACCTTGCACCTAATAAGATTTGAGTGGCAAGTTCCCTAATGCTATACTGCCGCTTGGCTAATGGCTCATTGTTGCATCGATCGGTTAAAGTTAGTACAGCGTTATTAGTGTCGAGTAAAACGCGCCAAGAATAACGGCCATTGCGCTCTCTTTTTATGTTACCAGTACTTACTGCTACTGAAATACAAGAATCCGGCAAATCATCTACCGCAATTGTTATAGGATTATCAATACCAGCAAGCAGTACTTGGATTTTCTCTAATTCAACAGCAGCCTGTCCCTTGAGAAAAGCAGATAAAAAAAAGAAAAAAAGGAGTAAAGTGGTTTTGTATCGCATGGAAAATTCATTTTAAGTCAAAATTTTAGAACTAAACATTTCTCCTAATATTGTGTTCTTATTGCAATAAATTAACGGAGTTACTACGATTTTCTCCATATCAATATTCAATAAATGACAGAAATTGCAACATTAGGCGGCGGCTGTTTTTGGTGCGTCGAAGCGTTTTTTCAAGATTTAAAAGGTGTTTTGCGCGTAGAAAGTGGTTATTCCGGCGGTAAGGAGGAAAATCCTACGTATAAAGAAATTTGTTCGGGCTTAACGGGGCATGCTGAGGTAATACAAGTGCATTACGATCCGGCCATTATTGATTATGCCGATATACTGGAAATTTTCTTTACCGTGCATGACCCTACGACGCTCAATAGGCAGGGCAATGACAGTGGGCCACAGTACCGTTCTGTAATTTATTTCCATTCGCCGGAACAGGAGGTCATTGCCAATGCAGCCAAAGTAGCGGCGCAAGATATTTGGGATAATCCTATTGTGACTGAAATTACCGCTTTTGATCGGTTCTATGTAGCCGAGCAATACCACCAAAATTATTTTAAGGATAATCCATATCAGCCTTATTGCTCGATTGTTATTTCACCTAAAGTTCGTAAATTCCGCCAAAAATTTGCGGATCGAATGAAATAAACTATACCTTTGCGACATGAATGACTTAGAAAAAAAGGATTTGCACGACCGCGTAGAGCAGGCATTGGAAACAGTGCGGCCTCATTTGCACGTAGATGGCGGCGATGTTGAAATTGTTGAAGTAACGGATGATATGCGTGTTTTAATTCGATGGGTTGGTATGTGCGAGTCTTGCTCTATGTCTGCTATGACACTTCGGGCGGGTCTTTATGAAGCGATAAAGAGTAAGATTCCTGAAATTGTCGGAGTAGAAGCCGTAAATGGAATGGCTTTCGCAGGTTAATACAAGTTATTGTTTCACCTTTCTTTATTTAAATATCATTCCTTACCTTTGCGGCATTATGATAGAATTGCTTTCAGAAGCCCTTAATTTTATTCGTCACCTCGACGAACACCTCCAAAATTTAGTAACGGAGTACGAAACATTTACCTACGTTATCTTAGCATTGATTATTTTTTGCGAAACAGGTTTGGTGATTACGCCATTTTTACCTGGCGATTCTCTTTTGTTTGCTGCCGGAGCAGTGGCCGCGGGTAGTCCGACTTTGAATGTTTGGTTATTGATTCCTATTTTGATTGGAGCAGCCATAGTAGGAGATAATGTGAATTATTTCTTTGGAAGTTACTTAGGGAAAAAAGTATTTACCCGAGATTATTGGTTCTTAAAACGTGAATACATCACACGTACCGAAGAGTTTTACGAAAAATACGGTGGTCGTACACTGGTTATGGCGCGGTTTGTGCCTATTGTACGCACTTTTGCGCCCTTTGTAGCAGGCGTGGGAGATATGACCTATCGCCGCTTTATTGGATTTTGTATTGCCGGTGGCATCCTTTGGGTGACGAGCATGACCTTGGCGGGTTACTTTTTTGGCCAATTGCCGATTATTAAAGACAATTTCGAAATAGTAGTGATTGGTATTATTGGTATATCTGTACTGCCTATGGTGTTTGAGGTTTTGCGCAGCAAAATGAAAAAATAAACACTCGGAATCATTACTCTTCGCGCAAAAACGCTGGCACGCGCACAGCCCTTGATGCAGGTGCCAATGACGCAATAATGCCAATAATTAGCACAGTAATGGTCACTGGAATAAAATCCAACCAGCGCATCGCAATGGGATAACTATTCACCAAAAAGCCTTGTGGAATGGTCACCAATCCAAATGATTTTTGGGCAGCATACAACCCAATCGCCAAAATATAACCTAAAATCATACCAAAAGCAGTCATAAATACACCTTCCATCAGAAATATATTGTGTATCGTTTTATTGGTAGCACCCATGGTTTTGAGCATAGAGATGTCCTTTTGCTTATCTAAAACGATCATCCAAAGCGCGCCAATCATATTAAAAGCCATCAATAAAAGCATGAGACTGGTAATGGCAAATCCCATCCATTTTTCCAGTTGCATCACCTTAAAGAAGGCTTCATTTTGTTCGTTACGGGTTTTTATGGTATAACCTTCTCCCATAATACCGATTAATTCAGATTTCACCCGAGCGACATTTGCCGCTGTCTTACAACGTATTTCCAATGCCGAAACGGTGTTGGAGTCGGTTTCTAATAATTCCCGAACAAAATTGATATTGGTTAGAATATATTGATAATCAAAATCTTGTTGAATAGCAAAAGTGCCAATTGGATATGCCGAACGCGATTTGAACGGTTGGCTTAGTACACCTGCTTCTTTTGCGGGCATATAAATATTGAGCGAAGCAAGTCCGTTTTCTACTTGAATATTGAGTTTGTTCCGTAGTCCGGCACCTACCACCACTTCATTTCTATCGTTCATAGACAACCGGTATTGGCCTTCTCTAACCGTTGAGTCTATATCATTAACCCTTGCAAATGAAGCATCTACGCCTTTGAGCGTACCAAAATCCTGTGCGCCTTCGTATTCAAAAAAAGCAATTTCCTCTAAGGTTTCACTCACCACGAATACGCCTTCTATATTTTTGATTTTGACCAATGCAAGGCTATCTATATTAAAAGTTTTACCTTTTGTAGCAGTTATTTTCAATTCAGGGTTAAAATAACCAAAAAGTCCCCCAAGGAGATCTTCAAAACCATTAAAAACGGATAAAACAAGGATCAAAGCAGCAGTTCCAATGGCAATACCACCAATCGAAATACCAGTAATGATATTGATTGCATTGGTAGAGCGTTTTGCAAATAAATAACGCCGCGCAAAAAGTAAGGGTAATTTCACCGTGCAAAAGTAAGGAGGAATGACCTATGATTTTTGATATTTGACAATTGATTTGTAAATTTTACAAGTTATTGTTTTCATGCCCCTAAATACGCCAACACTAAAAGGAGGCTGTATCCTAGGAATAAGGGCCAATTTAACCATTTATTGGGTAAAATTCCTAGGTTGCGCCATAAATATCCCGCTAAAACCAGTTTTTCAAACCAATACGAAACCACGACCGACCAACCGACCCCTGCTAATCCCCACCATTGTATCATCAGGAAACCTGTAATTACTTTTACGATCAGTTCTGCAATACCTGTCCAAAAAATAACCTTGGATTGGCCTATGCCGATCAGTATAGTATTGGGCAATAAAACGCGGCTAAGTGTAACCAATAAATATATTTGAAAAAGCGGAGCAGCCTCTGTAAAGGCAGGGCTAAATACGATAGGGAATAGGGTAGGAGTGAGTAGCATCAAAAGAATAGAAAGCGGCATTACAGCGTGTAATAATCTGGTACTACGTTGCTTTAAAGCACTTATTCCTGTTTCTTTATTGGCTGCAATGTCTGGTACAGTAGCCGTGCCCAATGCAGTAGAAAGCGCCGATGCCCATGGGAACTCCCGCGAGCCATACCTGAAAATAGCAAAAATGATCGGGTTGGCGAACCAGTTCCCCACCAACCAGCCATCAAAAAGACTAATTAAATTGCCTGTAAATGAATTAAGTGCCAGCGGTGTTGATGTTGCTAAGTACGTTTTTGTAGATGGGGCGGGTAGGGCAGGTATAGTATATTTTTTAATGACAACAAAAGTCCATAATAATTTGAGGAAAGCCAATATACATAAGCATTGAAGACCTCCAATTAATCCCCATCCCAATAATGCGGGAATCGTTATGGCCAGCATTTGTCCGCCAAAACCGAATATACCCCAAACTACAATTGCTTGGGGTTTGTTGTGTAATAAATAGACGATTTCGACCGGTAAAGTGCCAATATTGAGCAATAAGTACAAGGAAAACCAATAAAATCCGGGTAATTCAGGTAGCCCCGTTATTGCAGGGATGAGCCAGTGGTTGCCGCCAACTAATATCAGAAAAAAAGAAAGGCCAATTGCTCCAAATACTAGAAAAACTTGAAATAGAAACTGTTTTCTTTGCGCTGCTTCGAGTGGTATATAGATAGGTGTGATTCCTTGTAATAGCCCATTCACTCCCGTGAAAAGTACTAAAGTACCAAGGAAAAGCAGTGCTTCCCAGGTTCCGATCTCAGCAGTACTCAGCATACTTTTGGCCAATACCACACCTGTAAGTACGCCTGCACCTGCTCGCATGAGCTGGTACAGTTGCATGGCGCGTGTTGTGGTCAAATACATGTATAGGTGCGTTTTATCAGCCGATCTATTAAGTAGTTATCGTTCATAAATAGTCTCTTTACTAGGCCGAAAATACCGCTCAGGTAATTGATCGAATGTATAGTTTTTGAAGGTGCCTAAGAATAAATCTTTTTGATGTGATAAACTATCTATTTTGGGGTTAAAATCTCCGGTTTGAAAGACCAACCTTGTACTATCAGCACCTTTTAATGCGGTGAGTAATAACGTTTCATACGGAATGCCCCAAGTGAAATGCAAAATATCTTTTGGTAGGGTTTGTTCCGCAATAATGTATTTTGAGCGCTTGTTATCTCTCATAAATTGTTCCAGCCAAGTTAACCGTACAGACCATTGTTGTCGCGCCTGTGCAATATGGCTAAGCCGCAATACCATGATTGCAAATAGACCCGCAAAGATAAATTTTGGTGGTATCTTCCATTGTTCAAAAGTGAATACAATGGGCACGATGACCATAAGCGCAAGTGGTAAGTATAGGTTTTCTAAATAAAATTGGTTGTCGCCAGCATGGAATGGAATATTGACTAAAAAAACGTACCCTAGCGGAAAAAAAACTACCCAAAGTGCTAATAACCAATGCCTTAGATAGCACATAGCACCAATGTTTAGCAAATAAAATATAGGCAATAAATAGTAGTCTTTCTTTATCCACGCCCAAAAATCATGATTACTCGGAATATCCAGCCAATTGGGCCAAAGTTCCTTAAATGCATTGGCGCGTGACAATGACATGGCATCGTACCAATCCAGCGGCAGTAATTTGAATTTAATAAAAAACAGCACCCCAAAAAGTACAAGTCCCGTTGCCCATAGTTGACGCTTTTCCGGTGTTGACGGATAAAAAAACAACCAAATACAACAAAAAACCATGGCATATAAAACCATCGGGTGGAAATAAAACGCGGTAACTAAGCCAAAAATGAATAATGGCCACTGCCACCATCTAATGGCCTTGATAGATGTTTTAGTGTCCATCCAAGCCAGTAATGCCATCAAAAATGCTAGACCTTGTGGGGCTTCGGACAACCAATAGAACGTATGCGTCGTCATCAACACTGAAAAAAGTACAATTGCCAAACCCCACCTCCATTGACGGAGGACTAGCATCACCCATAAAAACAAGAAAAAATAATACAAAACATGCCCTAAAGAATAACTCAACAATACGCCTTTCAAAGGAAAGTGCATCATTTGTGCTAACCACGGATAAACCTGTGTCCCCGCAGCACCAAATCGTCCACTTTGTACTTGTAATGCACCCGTCCGCAGGATATGAAACGACTGAAACGCCATATCGCTGAATAGCATACGCTCGCGATACCACAGTGCTGCAAAAATAATTAATACAACATAGGTAAATATACCCGACAATAATGTGAAGCGATATGGCGTTTTCATGCCCACTTACTGAACTGGGGTAACACCATCAACAATATACTTGGTCTCACCCTGCCATACAAACGGATTGACTAATTCGCGGTAGTGACAAGATACATTTTTACCTTCGTACTTTTGTAGTTGTTGATATACTTCTTCGTTTTTAGCAGAGAAGTCCCAAACACTTTGTGTACTCATTTGAATAGAGCCACCTAGGTGCAATTGGCCTTCATAAGTCTTGAAAACGTAGCCTTTTTTAGAGATTTTAAACAAAAGCCCTGAGCGGTTGCCGTCACTTACGGTGTAAGTGCGGGCAAAATAATAACCAGCAGCAGAAACAATGCCCAGTATCAGTGCTATCCAAGCAAAACGGCGAAATACTATTTTGGCCTTTACTTTGGCAGCGTCGAGTTGTGTATTGATGTTTGACATAAAATATAATTTGTTTTGATGCACAAAAGTACGTCTCCAATCCGGATTTGAATACCTTTGTGCCAAGGATTTACAAACATGAGCAAAATAAAAATACTTTGGGCCGACGATGAGATCGACCTCCTCAAACCACACGTAATGTTTTTGACCGCTAAAGGGTACGAAGTCATTACCGCTTCCAATGGCCATGATGCCATTGAATTATTTGATGAACACTCGGATATTGATGTCGTTTTCTTGGACGAATCTATGCCTGGTCTTACGGGGTTGGAGGTGCTGCCGCTCATAAAAGAGCGAAATACTTCTGTTCCGGTCGTGATGATTACCAAAAACGAAGCCGAGCAAGTTATGGAAGATGCCATAGGTTCGCAAATCTCCGATTATCTTATCAAACCTGTAAATCCCAATCAAATACTATTGACGCTCAAGAAGTTGATCGACAATAAAAGGTTGGTGAGTGAAAAAACGGCGATGGATTACCAAATGGAGTTTCGCCAAATTTTTATGCAAATTACTGGCGGGTTGGATCATAATGAGTGGGTAGATGCCTATAAAAAGATTGTCAATTGGGAACTCCGCGTGGATACCAATCAAGCCGAGGTTGGTGATATATTGTCGCAGCAGAAAGAACAGGCCAATGTGGAGTTTTCTAAATTTGTGACCAAGAACTATTTCTCTTGGGTGGATAAAAATAAAGAGGTTGGCCCAGTTATGTCGCACTCTATGATGCGCAAACATATTTTTCCACACGTAAATACAGAAGTACCTACCATTGTGTTATTGCTGGATAATTTGCGTTACGACCAATGGAAAGTAATAGAACCTGTACTGAATGAGCAGTTCCGCACCGAAAACGAAGGCTATTTTTTCAGTATTCTCCCAACGGCTACCCAATACAGTCGTAACGCTATTTTTGCAGGTATGATGCCATCGGATATTGAGAAAAATTTCCCAGATAAATGGAAAAATGATACAGACGAAGGCGGTAAAAACCTTTCAGAAGACTTTTTCCTTGAAAAGCAATTAGATAGAACTTTCCATAAAGGTATTAAGTGGGATTACTTTAAGGTAACTAATGTAAACCACGGTAAAGAATTGAACGACAATATCTTACGTTATTTGAATAATGACTGTACGGTCATTGTATATAATTTCATTGATATGCTTTCGCACGCACGCACCGAAATGGAAGTACTCAAGGAATTGGCTGGCGATGAGCGCGCATACCGTTCATTGACCCGTTCTTGGTTCTTACATTCTCCGCTTTGGTCGGCCATTCAAAAACTACAAGGCCGTGATGTGCAATTGTTTGTTACCACCGATCACGGTACGATACGAGTTAAGTCGCCCTCCAAAGTAGTGGGTGATCGCGAAACGACTACCAATTTACGCTATAAAGTAGGCCGTAATTTACAATACGACCCCAAGGATGTACTAGCGATTAAAGACCCCGGCACCGCAGGTTTACCACGTCCCAATGTGAGTAGTACCTTTATTTTTGCGAAAGAGGACTTTTTCTTTTTATACCCGAATAACTACAACCATTTTAATAATTATTATAAAAACACGTTCCAGCACGGCGGAATTTCATTGGAAGAAATGATTTGTCCGGTTATTCGTATGCGGAGCAGGTAGGTTAATCGTATGAATAAAGCAAAATATTTATCTTGGTTGAACTCAGGCATAGGCATGAAGTTCTTTTTATTTTCCCGTTTGCCGGGTGCGTGGTTCATGGGTGTGCGTATGCGCTCCTGCGATGGTAACAAAGCGGAAGTTGCATTGCCATACAGTTGGCGGTCACAAAACCCATTTAGAAGCATTTATTTTGCGGCCCAATGTGCAGCGGGCGAATTGAGTACGGGTGTTTTGGCTATGTATGCTATGCAGGAAAACCCACCCGTATCAATGTTGGTGACGCATATTGAGAGCGAATATTATAAGAAAGCCAACCAAACATTGCTCTTTACCTGCGATGAAGGTGCCGCAGTCCACGAGGCGATCCAAACAGCCATTACTACCAAACAGCCTGTTACTTTGAGGATGTTATCTACAGGCTGTATGCCTGATGGGGTAGT
>JBEAVK010000240.1:0-6230 GCA_041160955.1 Bacteroidota bacterium | reverse complement strand
TAGTTTGTACTACAAAGTGGAAACTTCAACGGACAGTGGCGTGAAGCAAATGATCCAAATGAAGTAATATTCGTTGATTCAACGATTCGATATTAGGGATTGGGGCCTTTGTGCCCCAATCCTTGAATACCGAAAAAGATGATTAGAGGTTTAATAAAAAAGCGGTGCGTCAAGGGTGAGACCTTGTACGTGCCGCTTTTATATGTTAGTATCAGTTGGTTGAGTTAAGTATTGTATTATTGACCTTAACTTTCTGATTTTCAAGAAAAAACAACCAACCCCATTCCAATTATAAGATTAACACTATATTTGCCCTATATTTTCAATTCAAAATTCTACGCTATGAAAAAACAATTACTTACAACGCTCCTTTTTCTCCTATTTAATGTTGCTTTAGTGGCACAATGGACTGAATTCGGTCACTTAGAGGGCGGCGCAATCAAAGATTTTTGCACCGAAGGCAACTTTATTTATGCCCTTTCCAACTCTTGCATTTATGAAAGCAGCGATGAGGGCGAGCATTGGGTCGCTTTGCCTGCATCCAAAAACAAAGTGAATAACTTTACTAATATTGAAGTTGCGCCGAATGCAATATATGCTTTTAGTGCGGATAGTGCTTTGTTGTACAGATCAATCGACCGAGGTGCATCGTGGCAATATCTCTTTGGGCGCGTATTTCCTAAGAATTTTTTGGGGCAAAAAATTTCTACTTTTTGGGTTTTAGGCGATACTGTATTAGCCGTTACCCAACATGCGATGTATCGATCCATTAATAAAGGCGAAACTTGGGTGGTAACGGGTGATTTCTTTTTAGAAAAGGTTCAATCTTTCTTTCAATTTAAGAATGAACTTTTTGCGTGGGGCGGTGCTAGTATTTTTCGTTCCTCCAATAATGGTGCTTCGTGGGTAAAAGCATACACAACGGTATATGACTTCAAGATCGTAGGCGCTACGGCTAACGGTATTTATGCCTTCTACAAAGATTTAAAGACCATGGTTAAATCAACGGATGGATTACGTACATGGATCAAAGTTACGAATAATTTAATCCATCCATACCTTTTTCAATACAAAGGAATTGTGGCGTATAATGATACACTAAACTTCGTATTTTCCGACCTTTATTCTACTGACGGTTGTAATAGTAAGCATTTTAAGAGTGATACAAACGGTGCTATTTGGTATCTGAATCAAAATGACGATAATCTTATCCTTCCGGTATCGGATATTACATCAATGTTGACACTACCCAGCGGTAGGGTATTGTTTGGAGCGGCAGCGGGGATTAAGTACAGTGACGATGGTTTAGTCAATTTTCATTGGGGTAACACAGGGATAAATGAAGGCGAAATTGAAGATTTTATACCCATTCAAAGTAGCTTGTTTGTCAGTACCAAGACTGGAGGTTTTATCCTTGATCCGTCAGTAGGTATTTGGAATTCAATAGATGTAGGTAAAACAGGGAGTGATTGCCTTCAATCTGATTATTTTTATTCAACAGAAAATCGTATTTACCATAACGATGAAACAAATAAAGGCAATTACCAATACTCCGACGATCTAGGAGCAACGTGGAATGAATTGCCTAAGTTATTACATTGGTGGGTGTATAAAACCCCAACTGCCAGTAAAAATTATTTATGGATAGGTCGTCAAAAGCCTTATCGCGTGCGTAATGGTAGTACCGAAGAAGAGCAAGTAAGTTTGCTCATCCCTTCCAGTACTGAAACAATTACTTATTTTACAGGAAGAGATAGCTTATTATGGGCGATAACAGATAAGAATGCATTTGCCATTTTTGATGAAGACGCCAATCTGGTAGATTATTTCCCCCCGCTAGTGTTTTGCCCTTTGGCTACTACTTCTTCCTTGTTTTATTTTTATGATGGCGAAAATGCATGGGGCATTTGTGGTACAGAAGTGTATGTTTTTAGGCCATCAGTTGGTCAGTGGGAGGAGGAGTATTGGGTGGATTGGTCCACTGGAGTGCCATTATACCACTATGAAATCAGGGATTTGGAAATATATAACAGAATCCTTCTTATTACAACTTCTAATGGTATATTTGTCAAAGATAAAAATACTACCAGGTGTTATCCGCTTGCGCCTGCTTGCCCGAAACCCAACCTGCGGAATGCTAAAATTGTGGGCGATGATTTATGGGTGCTGACTGAAAATAAGCAGGCGTTATTGAAATTGCAATTGAATAAAACCATTGGGAATGATCCAGATTTATCCCGATTTTGGTTTGCCCCGAATCCTTCCTTAGGCCAATTAAATATTCAGGCCAGTCAATTGTACAACGAACCGATTCAATTGGATGTATTAGATCCATCGGGTAGGCGCGTGCGTGCTTTGACGATGTCAACGGGGAATGGATGGTCTTTTGATTTAAGCGATTTGGCTCAAGGGGTTTATTTTTTACATATCAGCAATGCACAGGTAAATACTACGGTGAAATGGGTAAAATATTGATGAATAGACTTACCGCTTTAGTGTACGCTACGCTTTGTACTCTTTTGTGGTAGAAAATACTATATACGTAGCGTACACTATTTTCTACCACAAGAGTACACAAAAGCGTAGAGTGACGCTTCGCGTTTTTTTTAGTTCACAAAGGCGTAGAGCAGTATTTTGGTGGTCTGCTCGTTTGTTATAAAAAAATAGTATTTACCTGTGCATATCAGTAATGCACAGGTAAATACTACGGTGAAATATTAAAATTTTAGCGGTTGTATTTGTCCAAAATTACTTCAAAAACCGCACACGTGTCATAAAATCGGTGTTTTTTGCACCGAGTTTTTGGGCGGCAGCAGGCGACACAATGACTTCTGCATTATTGGCAATGTTATCGGGGATACGCCCAATTACTTTAGCAAAAACGGTTACTTTATTAGCAGGATTCGTTACTGAAATGCTTGTCCCAATGGCCGCTTCGCGGTGCAACGCATATAAGTCGCCTATTTCGGAATTGTCTTTGATCCAGTGGCAAATACCCTGACTGCTTACCTCTTTGTATTTTACCCGTTGTTCATCGTATTTGGCTTTTAGCGCATCCGAAGCAGTAGGTTTACGGTCTTTACGCCATTCGAGTTTGTATCCTTCTGTACCTATCCAGCCTACATGAAGCAATTGGCCGGGTATGATGGTATTTTTTTTTAATTTATTGCGCTCTTTTATGCTGTCCACAGGCATTTCAAAATGACGACGACAGATTTGAAACATATTATCACCCGGCTGTACAACATAACACAATGGTGCATTTTGAGCTGTTTTGAAATCTTTTCGTTTGTACCTTTTGATGGCAATATTAGGGGTTGGAATAGCCACCAATTCTCCTTTCTGCAAAATTGGATCAGTTTGAAAACGTGGGTTAAACTCGTATAACTCTTCCAAACTCAGGCAATAATATTTGGCCAATGAAAAAAGCGTTTGTTTGGCTTTTACCCTGTGGTGGACAATTTTTTGGCCTTCTTGAATAGTAAGATAAAGGGTGTCTTTACTCGTTAATAGTGTAGGTGTGCTTGGTTTGGGCTGTGTTTGCGCTTGTAATAAATACGGAACAACGCAAATCAGGAATAGTGGAGTTAATCTCATAGTTAGTATAAAATGGTGAAACAAGAGCGCAAAATTACGCCTTAGGAACGTTTGCTCGTCCCTTTTGAACGAAAGCATAGTCATCAATAAACGAAGAATGATCTAAATCAGTATCTTTGTGGGTATTTTGCTGCAAATTTTATGCCGTACTTCGATAAACTCAGTAACCGTACTTCGGTAAACTCAGTAACCGTACTTCGGTAAACTCAGTAACCGTACTTCGATAAACTCAGTAACCGTACTTCGGTAAACTCAGTAACCGTACTTCGATAAACTCAGTAACCGTACTTCGGTAAACTTATTAACCATGGCAATGCTATAATTTAACAAGAAATGTTACTAATTGTTATTCCAGCCCGCTACGCTTCTACCCGTTTTCCGGGCAAACCATTGGCCATGATTGGCGATAAAACAATGATCCAACGGGTATATGAGCAAGCGCAGTCGAGTACCTTGGCCGATCAAGTTGTCGTCGCTACCGATGATACTCGAATTTATGACCATGTTGTCGCTTTTGGTGGAAAAGTAGTGATAACGGCCGACCACCACCTAAGCGGTACCGACCGCTGTGCAGAAGTAGCCAGTCTTTTCCCTGCCGCAGAATGGGTGGTAAATGTACAAGGCGATGAGCCGTTTATTCAGCCAGAACAGATTGATTTACTGTGTCGTACCCTCACCGCATCGAAAAGTGGGATTGCTACTTTGGCCAAAAAAATAACCCGTGAACAACAACTGTTTGATGCCAATTGCGTGAAAGTCGTTTGTTCGCAGCAAGGAGAAGCACTCTATTTTAGTCGCCACCCAATTCCTTTTGTACGCGGCTTGGAGCAGGCCGAATGGTTGACTAAATCGCTGCATTATAAACATATTGGTTTGTATGGTTTTCGGAAAGAAATATTGCTAGAATTGGCAGCGCTGCCTCCTGCTCTGCTGGAATTGGCGGAATCCTTAGAGCAATTGCGTTGGCTCGATCATGGCTATCGCATTGCGGTGGGTATCACGGAATTGGAGACGGTTGGCATTGATACACCCGAAGATTTGTTAGCCATTAATAATATGCTATAAACTTCTATAAATACGATTACTTGCACGCCAAGATTTGATAAACAATACGCCGCCCAATATCGCCGCTGCATAACAATAGCGATCTTGCTGGTTCGGGACATATTGCGTTGCTGCCAAAGATAATACCACCAAAACCGCCATTTGCCATTGTCGGTTGGTTTGAAAATGCAATTTAGCGGCCAGTCGTTGGTCGGGATTGCGCAATTCAATTTTTCCACGTCTAATTTTCTGTAAGGTTTGGCGGAGTTCATCTGGTAAGGCCATTGTATTGACCAATGTACCTTGTACCAAATTGGTGGCAAAAGTCAACAAACCGTTTTTGTCGGTCAATAACAGATTTTGTAGATAAGGCCGTACGACTTCCAATGGATTCAATTTGTCATCGAGGGTGTTACTGATACCTAGCAATAGCATAAGGGCGCGGTTGAGCAAAATATAGTCTTTTGGGACTTGTACGGTGCCGGATAAACCGGAAATACCAATATCTTGAATGAGTGTGTATAGGCTATTATTGAACGGATTTACTTTAATGTCTTTAAAATTGAGTCCTTCGAGATGGACTTCATTTTGTAAGAAATTACGCAATGCTTGCACCATTCTTTCGGCCATTTCCTCTGCTTCGTGGCCTGTTGCGATAAATCCCATGGCTTGGCATGCTTCTACAATGGCCACAGTATCGCTTTTTACGGCGGCCTCGATGAGTTTGGGCAAACCTTCGCGCATGGCATTGCTCACGTAGCCAGTAGCACCAAAATCGAGGAGGACGAGTGTGCCATCTTGCTCAACCAGCAGGTTGCCAGGATGTGGATCGGCGTGGTAAAAGCCATCCTTAAAGATCATTCGACACCAAGCATGGAGTATGGTAGCGGCGATTGCTTTGCGGTCGAGGTGCCAATCGTCTAATTGGTGGATATTAGCCACTTTTACGCCATTGTGCCAAGTGGTCGTGAGCACGCGCATAGTGGAATAATCGGTGTGTACTTTGGGTATTACAATACCGGGTTCGTCGGCGAGGTTATGGCTGATGACTTGCATGGATTCGGCCTCGCGGACAAAATCGAGTTCCTCTTCGATCATTTTACGCACCTGCGTGTAAAGGTGATCCATGCCTTTGATCTGATAAAACCAAGATAACATTTGGGTCAATCGACGGATGATTTCCAAGTCAATTTGTGCAATTTGTTCAATATCAGCATGTTGTATTTTTACAACGACTTCGGTGCCATCGTGTAGGCGTGCGCGGTGGGCTTGTCCGATGGAGGCTGCGGCAAGCGGTATTTCCTGAAATTCGGCGAATAATTCGTTGGGTGATTTCCCAAATTCTTTTTGGATACGCGCTGTAACTTGCGCAAAGGGTCGGGGTGGTATTTTATCTTGTAGTTCTTCGAGTGGTTTTTGGAAGGCTTCGGGTAGGAAATTGGTTAAAATAGAGAGTAATTGGCCTACTTTTACAAATAATCCGTTGAGTTCGAGTATCGTTGATTTTACGCGGTTGGCATTGTGCAAGTGCAATGCCATAATGCGGGATTCGTAGTATTTTTCACCCAAAATACGTCCGGCGATCCACA
>JBEAVK010000238.1:0-15780 GCA_041160955.1 Bacteroidota bacterium | reverse complement strand
ATCCGTTTCATCCGTTTTGCTATCCTATCTTAGTTTTGATACACATGCACCCTGTTGCTTAATTGGAGAACGGATGAAACGGATTTTACAGATTAGAGCGGATTGTTTCCAAATAATCCGTTTAAATCCGCGTGATCCGTTTCATCCGTTTTGCTCTCCTGTCTTAGTTTTGATCCATATAGGAAATTGCTGTTGAGTCATGCCGACACTTAGTAGCAACTATCTAAAAATCAATAACTTAACTCAACGCATTATGCGCACTAGTTATAAATAGGCAAAAAAGCATACTCTTTGCCATAGCGCAACATCTGCTTTTTGAAATCTGTTTCAATTTCCACTTTCACATCCGTAATATTGCCTTGTGCATCGCGAACAGGAACGAGGCGCGGTTGCACAAAACCCGAATAAGGCTTGCCCGGTAATGATTTATAGCGTGTTTTTACTTCCGTGACCATTTCGCTCGGCACTTTTACGCCATATCCTTCCACCAATGCACGGGCAGCAGCAAAATCGCCTTCTGATTTGATACGCTGTATTTCACGGAGCAATGCACCAAAATAGACGCGCATTTTGGCGTAATCTTTAATATCGTAATAGGTTTTGCCATTGCGCTTTTCGCGGGTAATTGCCCCCTCTTTTTCCCCTTTTTCAAAAGCCCAAGCGGCCACCAATTGGCGGTTGCGCATGTGGTCTTCTTCTAGGTTGTCACCCGGCTGAATACGGCGGTATTGTTGCAATAAACCGCTGCGGATATACTGGTCGTACTCTGCTTTGTAAGCATTTGCATCGGGCATAAGACCCCATGTAATCAGTTGAGGATCAGGCATATAGTACAATGCTACCAAATCGGCACGGGCCTCTTCCAGTGTGCTGGAATACTGCTTGAGGGTAATATTGGGTTCACCAATACCGGGGTTCATTTGGCCGCTTGCATGACCAATTACTTCGTGGAGTGCAGTGTGCATTTTGCCACATGCTTCGGCGTATTTTGAGGCCAATTCAATCTCTTCTGGGTCGTTAGCAAATTCGGCGAGCGCCAAGGCACCACCTGCTTTGCCGTAAGCATTTTCGATATTATTGAGGCTCACAGATTTAGAACCAAAATCCTCCCGAATCCAGTTGGAATTGGGCAAATTGACACCGATCGGCGTGGTAGGCGCACAATCGCCACCTTCCATGGCTACATTGATAACGCGATAGGAAACGCCCGTTACCTTTGCTTTTTTGTGCTCCTGCATAATGGTGCTGTTGTCCTCGAAATACTGGGCATTTTTGCTGATAATTGCCATTTTTTCGGTTGCATCTGGGTCATTGTACTGCACCATCGCTTCAAAATCACCTTTATAGCCCTTAGGATCGTGATATACTTCAATAAATCCGTTGATGAGATCAATGGTGCTTTCGGTATCTTTTACCCATGCTTTATTATAGTCATCAAATTTGGCGAGATCGCCCGTTTGGAAATACTCCACCAATAGTCCAAGTGCCTTTTGTTGCTGTGCATTTTCGGCAAAAGGAATGGCTTTTTGAAGGTTTTCCACTACTTTTTGCAACGCTGTGCTGTACATACTATTAGGCTCGGCACGCCAAACTAATTCGGTGAAAGCAGTACCCGTCCAAATCAGTTTTGAATTGAGGCCAAACATAGGCGGCTTTGGGCCGTAGGCTTTTAATTTGTCTTTGTAAAATTTGTCCACTTGATCTGCGCTCACATTATCGTAGAAATTGACCGCAGATGTTTTTATCACATCTTCTCCTTCTTCTTTGTTGGTGCGTTTGGCAAATAGTTCAGGCTGCATCACAATTGGAACTATTTTGGCGATGAGCAAATTGACATCTTCTTGTGGCAAAATAGGCAATGCCTTTGGATCGCTTTCTTTGATCAATTTGATAAAGTAATCCTTTGAAAATGAAGGCATTATCTTTGTTTCATTGTAATGGTGGTGGATGCCATTGGCACACCAAATACGTTTAGAATAGGTATCAAATGCCGTCCATTCAGCACCAGAACGTTCGCCGGTATAAGTGTTTTGAATGGCCTCAATCGTTTTGCGGATAGCGAGGTTGTGTTTGAAATGTTGGTCGTAAATAATATCCCTGCCGCTCAAGGTTGCTTCCGACAAATAGTAAATAAATGTTTTTTGTTTGAGTGTCAATTTTTCCCAACCTGGCATTTCGTAACGCAGGATTTGGAAATCGGCGAAAGAATCAAGTACTACTTTTTCGGTGGTAGCAGTGGTGGCACTACCGCTTTCTAAGCCGGGTTTGTAGCCATTTTGTGGCTGACAGGCGGTAAAAATAACTGCAAGGAGCAGGGTGTAAAATAAAATAATGCGCATGTTGTTGATAATTTGTTTTTATGTGCCAGGACGGTATTGGTGGATAATTTTAATTTTGTGGCTATACATCCGTTTTTTACTCAAAATGATAACAACTGATGTGTTTTTTGTTATTTTGACCTCGGGAGGTCTAACATTTGTAAAAAAGTCGCGTCATATATACCAAAAGGACCTCGGAGAGGTCTAACATTTGTAAAAAAAGACCGCGCAATTTATCGCTCCCCAAATTGACTTAATTACGTAGCGTATCTCAATGCCGCACAAATGTACAATTTTAGCCAGTTTATGCAATTATTTTTAAAACGCTATTTATCTTTGGCTTTTAATTTTGCAAAAACTCATTTCTTATGCGGAAAATATTGGTTTTTACGGCGCTTTTATACCTAACTGTTACGGCCTGCAACAATGCATCCCAAACGACTCCAACGAGTATTCCGAGTAGCACAGCTGCTTTCGTGGCCAATCCACAGGCAATACCCGAACAACCCGTCACTCCGCTTGCCATAGGTGCCGATGCCCCGGATTTTAACCTGCCAGGGGTGGATGGCAAAATGTATTCTTTAGCAGATTTTAAAGCGGCAAAAGTATTGGCCATTATTTTTACTTGCAACCATTGTCCTACTGCACAAGCCTATGAGGACAGGATGATACAAGTAGCGGCGGATTATAAGGACAAAGGCGTCGCATTTGTGGCTATTTCGCCCAATAGTCCGCTGGGATTACTGTACGAAGAATTGGGTTATTCCGATCTTGACGACGATTACGAATCCATGAAAATACGCGCCAAGGACAAGGGTTATAATTTCCCATACCTCTACGATGGCGATACCGAATCCGCTTCGTTAAAATACGGCCCGGAGGCCACGCCCCATGCTTTTGTATTTGATAAAGACCGCAAATTGCGCTATATTGGCCGATTAGATGCCACTGAAAAACCTGGTAAAGGCAATTCCGAAGATTTACGCAGCGCATTGGATGCCATGTTGGAAGGCAAATCTGTAGCAGTGCCTGTCACCAAAACCTTTGGTTGCTCTACGAAATGGGCTTGGAAAACGGCCTATAAAGAGCAAGTAGATAAAGAATGGGCAGCAAAACCAATTAAGGTCTCCAAATTAGATACAAAAGGCATCCAAAAACTCCTTAAAAACGAAGCAGCCACCAAATTGCGCCTCATCAATGTATGGGCAACTTGGTGTGGGCCCTGTATGTTGGAATATCCTAATTTCTTAGTACTTCAGCGGATGTATGGTGCACGCGATTTTGAGTTTGTATCTGTTTCAGCCGATAAACCAGATCAAGAGGCGAAGGTACTCAAGGCAATGCAGGATAAGCACTCGGCTGTTCCTAATTATCTGTTTGCGGAAGAGGATAAATATGCCCTGATTGAGGCCATTGATCCGGCATGGAATGGTGCTTTACCTTATACTGTTTTGGTAGAGCCCAATGGGAAAGTGGTATGGCGGCACCAAGGCGATGTGGATTTTGCGCAATTGAAAAAAGTAATTGTGGACCACCCGATGATGGGTAGATATTTCTAATAATCCAAAATACAACTAAGAAAAAGTGTACTGTAGTAAGGCATCTTGTAAATTGATACACAAACCAAGCGACGCTCCCCGTAAGTGTCAGATATGAGTCAAGTTTTGCAGCCTTGTATCCAAGCAAGCAAGCGTCCACGCTATCTTTGCCCCATGCAAAATACACCCTATCCAACCCCCGATACATTTACCCGTGCGAACAGTGCCGCTCAGTTTGAAATTGCAAAAACCTATTTTCCGGGTGGCGTACACTCGCCGGTTCGTGCATTTAAAAGTGTAGATGGGCCACCTATTTTCTTCCAACAAGGCATTGGTAGTCATCTTTTCGACGTAGATCATCAAAAATATATTGATTTTTGTTGCTCTTGGGGGCCGCTGATCCTGGGTCACGTGCACCCAAGCGTACTTGCGCATGTGCAAGAGACGGTAGCCAAAGGCATGTCTTTCGGCACACCCACGCCACATGATAATTTGATTGGAAAATTGGTACTCGATCACCATAAATATATTGAAATGATCCGTTTTGTCAGTAGCGGAACAGAGGCGGTGATGAGTGCTATTCGCTTAGCGCGGGGCGTAACAGGCCGTAGCAAAGTGATCAAATTTGAAGGCTGTTACCACGGTCACGTGGATTCTTTGATGGTAAAGGCCGGTTCAGGTCTAGTCACTTTTGGGATTAGTACCTCCGCTGGTATTCCAGAGGCGTATGCAAAGGAGACGATTGTAGTGCCATTGGCCGAACCGGAACTGTTGTTGCAAGCCTTTAAAGCACACGGTGGCGATGTGGCTGCGGTAATTATTGAACCCGTTCCAGCAAACAATGGCTTGTTGTTACAAGATCGTTCTTTTTTGACGTTTTTGCGCGAAGCATGTACTCAAAATGGTACATTATTGATTTTTGACGAAGTGATTTCCGGTTTTCGCGTTGGGTTCCAAGGCGCGGCGGGTTATTATGATATTCAGCCCGATATTATCACATTTGGAAAAATCATTGGCGGTGGTATGCCCGTAGGTGCTTATGGTGCCAGCAAGGCCATTATGGAGCATGTAGCACCCGTTGGGCCAGTCTATCAAGCAGGTACGTTGAGTGCTAATCCAGTCGCGATGGCTGCCGGTTATGCCACTTTATTGGAATTGCTTCAACCTAATTTTTATGAAGATTTAGCGGCTAAGACCCTCCGATTTACAGGCAAATTACAAGCGCATTGCGATACAAAAGGGTATGAAGTGAGTTTTCCAAGTATTGGATCTATTTTTTGGCCAACATTTACCAAGAGTCGTATCCAACGCAGTGAAGAAATTGACGGCAGCAAAATGTCTGTTTTCAAGTCGATGCACTTGGAGTGCTTAAAGCGCGGTGTTTATTTTGGGCCTTCGGGTTACGAAGTAGGGTTTGTGTCCGCCGCACATACGGAGGCTGATCTGGATTTGGCTGCTGGAAAAATTATGGAAGCACTGGATATAAGCTTATCTTAACACAAAAAAAATAACCCCGACTGGTACAGCCGGGGTCACAACTAAAAAATTAAGCTATGAAAACAAAAACTTCTTTAGTAGAAAATTGATCGTGCAATATTAAGGGTATTTTGATAAATAAACCCAAAATTTTAGACTAAAAAATATTATTCAGTCACATCACGACCACCAGTCAACATGTCTTGGTACTCTTTCAGTTCGTCAAAATTGCCTTCTGCGGCAAATTTTGCTTGTGCTGGCCAAGTGCTTGGGTTGTGGATTTGGTAACGTGGGCCAGCCGCGTCCAAAATCTCTTTCAAGCGATCCACATCAGCCGCAGCAAGATCTGCCCATGTATGGATACCACCTTCTTTGAGCAATTGCTCAATTTTAGGGCCTACACCTTCAACGATTTTCAAATCGTCCAATTTTGGGCCACCTTTTTTTACAGCAGGTGCTTTTGTAGCCTCTTCATCTTCTGCTGCTGGTGCCTCAATAGCGGCCTCAACAACAACTGGTGCTGCTACTTCTTCTTCCACCACTTCTGCTACTGGAGCAGGTGCAACTACGGCTGCTGCAACAGCTGGTGCTGCTTTTGCTTCCGCTTTTACGGCGATGGTTTTCTTTGGTGCTGCTTTTGCGTCACCTTTTTTTGCGCCCGCTACTTTTGCTAATACCTCAGCAGCAGTAGCTGGAGTTATACTAACATAAGTACGGTCATCCCTTTTACGGGTGAATACAACAATACCGTCAACGTTGGCATGAATAGTGAAATCACGACCCATATATACATTGTCGCCGAGGTGGAAACGAGTACCACGTTGGCGAACGATAATGTTACCTGCAACAGCGGTTTGACCGCCGAATAATTTTACACCGAGACGTTTACTTTTACTGTCGCGGCCGTTGTCGGTACTACCCGCACCTTTTTTGTGTGCCATTTTTTCTTAAATCTAAATGATGTGAAAAATTGATTGGAAAAAGAGTTGAACTGATCGAAATCAGTTGTACCGCTTATCCCGCGATGTTCTCGATTTTTACTTTAGTGAAAGACTGACGGTGGCCGTTTTTCTTGCGATAGCCTTTACGGCGGTTCTTGTGGAAAACGATCACTTTATCGCCTTTTACGTGCGAAATAACGCTAACTTTTACGCTAGCACCAGAGATATTTGGCGCACCGATACGTACCTTACCATCGTTGTCGATGAGGTGAACGGTGTCAAAGGAGCATGAATCCCCTTCGTTCGCTGCCAGCCGGTGGACGAAGATCTGCTGACCCTCCTCAACTTTAAATTGTTGACCGGCGATGGAAACAATTGCAAACATTGTTAAATCAATTATTTATGTGAATGAAAAATACACTATGCGTATAGTGTGCCTATAAAAAGCCCGCAAAGGTAAAACGAATCTGATAATTGTGCAAGAAAAGTACAAAAATAATCAATGCTTTTTCATAACAAGGTGCGGACTTGCTTAACGAATTTTTGCAAACGCCTCCAAATACGCATCAATATACCGCATCTTCTCCTTCGATTTGTATTGCATCACAAACCTCGGGTGCTCTAATGGGATCAATTGGTCAAAATATTTTTGAGTTTGGTTCAATTTGTTCAAAAACTTGAAATTTTGTCCCGTTCCAAAGCAAAACCCTATATCGCGCCGAATCCCTAAAGCAAGGTGCTTTTCCATACTTTCCAACATAAAATCATATACGGCTTCGGTAAGCGCTTTGCTATCGTAATAATTATAATTGACCTCTTTCCCATTGTCGCCCATCTTGGTAAAGCCCAGTGGACAAGGCGAATTGATATAAAAATCGTTATAAAACGCCTCCATTCCACCATAGGCAGCAATCACTTCATACACAAAAACAGAAGATGGTTCGTGCGCCAGCGTACCGTTGTAGGCAATACCGCACTTTTCAATCAGGCGTTTAGGATCGGTGAAAGGAATACCAGTGAGTCCTGCACCATGTCTGCCGGGATTAATACCCAATATCAGGTGCCGCTCGTTGTTGTCGCTGTAATACTTACGGTAAAACTGCGCTGACAGTTCCGGCACACTGGGGTTTTCGCGAAATGGATTCATAATCCGGATACCATCAGGGAGCGTTCCGGTGAATGTGATTTCTTGGTTAAATTGGATAATTTTCTCGGCGAAATGCATCAATTATGAATGAAATATTGTGTAAAAAACGTAAAAACACGTCACGCTGTTACAACTTAAATTGGAAAGAGTTGTTCATTTTAATTTGTTATGCTTATAAAGCGTTTATTTGATATTGGGATTAATTTAGCGACGACCGCTCTTTCCTATAGTTACCACCTTCTTGTCAAAGGCGCTGACGCAATTATTCAACCCACACACGATATGACACAAGATACAATTACGCACCCTTTCCCCAATTTTGATTTGAAAACCCTAGATGGACGTACTATTCACACACAGGATTTCAAAGGCAAAAAGATCATTATCCTTAATGTAGCATCCGAATGTGGCTATACCCCACAATATAGCGATTGGCAAAAGTTTTACGATGCCAACAAAGAAGATGCAGTTGTGCTTGGTTTTCCGTGCAACGATTTTGGTGCGCAAGAACCGGGTGGTGCGGATGAAATTCAAAATTTTTGCCAAAAAAACTATGGCGTCACCTTTCCTATTTTAGAAAAAACAAGCGTAAGCGGCGACCACCAATCACCTGTGTACCAATGGTTGAGTACACCAGGCCAAAATGGCTGGAATGATGCCTTGCCATCTTGGAATTTTTGTAAATACCTGATTGATGAAGACGGCAAACTTGTTCGTTTTTTTGGTAGCAATGTAAAGCCCGATCATCCATCGTTTTTGGAGGCATTGGGGCTTTAACAGTACAAATAATGCACCTTCCCCGCGCTATTTATCTCCGTTTTTGGTTACCTATTTACAGGGTACTGGCCTTGCGCTATGTCCAAAAGACACGGCAATGGCGGTCGCATGGTATTCAATTGGAAGTACCTGTGGGCGTATTCCATCCCGGTATTTATTTTAGTACACCCATTTTTTTTGATTTTTTACAACATATTGATTTTCAGGGGAAAAAAGTATTGGATATAGGTACAGGCAGTGGCGCATTGGCTATTTTTGCAGCAAAAAAAGACGCGAAAACGATAGGTGTAGATATTAATCCATTGGCCGTAGCAACGGCTCAAAAAAATGTAATCTCGAATAATTTATCTTTTCCAATCATCGAGAGCGACCTGTTCAACAGTGTGCCAGCGGGCCAATTTGATTATTTATTGGTCAATCCGCCCTATTACCCCAAAGAAGCCAAAAACGACACCGAAAAAGCCTTTTTTGCAGGCGAGGGTTTGTCTTATTTTACTCGTTTTTTTGTGGAAAGTCGGCCATTTGTAGCACCGAATACTTTGATTTGGATGATTTTATCGGAAGATTGCGATTGGAATTTTATTGTGGAACAGGCGCGTTTGGCTGGTTTTGAGGCATCGGTGGTATATGAAAAGCGGCATTGGGGCGAGCGGCTTTTTGTGGGTCAATTTAACACTATTGCACCATCCGTTCCAGCCGTTTAGTATCCCACCAAGCCGCCGGGGCGTAGTAAGCGGTCAGTACTGCTCGTCGCAAATTAGCGGGTTTATTGGCCAATAAGTCTTTAATCGCCAATTTTCCTTGTTTTAGCCTAAAACGCTTGTGTACCAAACGGTGCAAACGGCGGTAATAATTGGGTGGAAAAGTAGAAGGATACATCATATCCAAGTCATCGGAATCGGTCCAATTTTGTTTTTCACCCAGCATCGTTTTTACTTTGTCGTAGAATTTAGTGCCGGGTAGCGGGTAACTCACCGAAATACCAATATCGTGCGGTACCAAATCTTCTACCATTTTTATGGTTTTGTCAATGTCCTCTTGGGTTTCGCCGAGGTAACCAAATTGTAAGAAAAAGCATACTTCCACGCCTTTTTTCTTTAAAATATGCGTCGCTTCGTAAATTTCCTCCACCTGTGTGCCTTTGTCCATCGCGTCCAATATTTTTTGCGAACCACTTTCTGCACCTACCCAAACTTGTTTCAGGCCACTTTCAACGAGGGCATCAATATTGTCTTCTTGTAGCAACAGATCTACCCGACTTTGTATTTTGTAACCAAATTTGAGTTGGCGGCGCACCACTTCTTCCCTAAATGCTTGCACCCATTTGGGTTGTAATCCAAAAATATCGTCCGACATCCAGAAATAGTCCACGCCATAGTTTTGCATCAACATCGCTATTTCGGCGGCAACGCGCTGTGGCGAACGGGTATTGTATCGGTTGCCGTAAATGGGCTTTGCGCACCAATTACATTTATAAGGACAGCCGCGGGTGGTCGCAATATTGAGGGTAAAATAACCGTGTTTTTTCATCCAAATCGCTCGATACGCTGCTATATCGACCAAGTCCCAGGCCGGATCGGGGAATGCATCGAGGGTAGTGGAAACGGGACGTGGTTGGTTTTTTACCACTTTCCCCGTTTGTTTATGGGCAATACCTAACATGTTTTGAATATCGGCATTGGGATTGGCATCCAGCGTAAGGATGAGTTCGCGGAGGGTAACTTCGCCTTCTCCGAGGATGACATAATCCGCACCTTGCGTTAGGTATGCTTCGTAGTGGTCGGTGGAGTCGCTGCTGCACACGATCACTTTGCAGCCGTAGGTCAAGGCCATTTGTGCCATTGCAAATGCGGCTTCGCGCATGCGTGTGAGGCACATTTTGGTCAAATAATTAAAACCATCGTCGTAAATGACCAAAAAAGCGGGGCGTTCGGCCTCTAACCGTTGTTTTAATCCATCGTAATGATCGAGTAGGGCTGTATCAAATAGTCCTACTTTATATCCACATTCGCGCATTACGGCTGCCGCATAAATAGTGCCATAAGGTGGGTATGGTTGTGCTGCACGCCATTGTTTGGCATCGAAAGGGTAAAAATAAGAATGGGTGAATAGTATGCTGGAGGCCATTATTTGCTATGCTTAGGAGCAGTCCTAATTTTAGGCAAAGATACTGTGTTTTGGCTATAGAAATAGGAGTTGCGCGGAATTTTAACCGCTCTTGTGTGTAAATATAAAAGTAGTTTTATTTAAAACTTGTTATATGGGCGTAGCATATACTTTTTTTTACCACAAAAATTCAGCAATTTTCCATGTGGATCAAAACTAAAACAGGATAGCAAAACGGATGAAACGGATCACCCGGATTTAAACGGATTATTTTGAAACAATCCGCTCTAATCCACTCTAATCCGTTTCATCCGTTTTCCCATTGAACAACAGGGTGCATGTCACATGGGAAACTGCTAGTCAAAGTAAGAAGACGATTGAAATAAATGACTTACCGTTTTACCAATTTACCCCTTCCAATCACTGCGTTTTTGTTTCTGATTTCATAAAAATAGATACCCGATGGCAGCCCAGTAGTACCGATCTCCAAGGACGAGCCTGTGAAAGATTGGCTGAGGACTTGTCGCCCGGTCATGTCTATTAAATTAAATAGTTGTGACCCATTTTGCGTTAATTCGCCTATGATGCGTACCTGTGCTTGTTCGTGCATCGGATTTGGCATTATTTCCACTTGGAGTAATGGTTGGCCGGGAACTGGCGTGGCACTGGTAAGGAAGTCTTTACCAATGGTGTGGAAGGTTTCGTTGGTAATCACGGGCGTGTTATCGTCGAAATAGATGGCGGCATCATTGCGAATTACGGTGCCGATAGGTAGGTTTTTGCGCTGTTGCACCGTGAACTGTACATAACCTTGCGATTCGATCAAGTTGGCATTGCTGTCTGGCAAATTAATATTCGGGAAGGTAAACACCACCACGCCGTTGCCTTGCATATCCCAATTATAGGTATGACTACTGGCACCTGCGCGCACGGTGGTCGGATCGAGGAATTGTACCGGAATAGTATCGCGTACTTCTACTCGAAAGGCGGTTGCTGTACCTGTGTTTTGGAACCGTATAACATATTCTAAATCAACATTTTGATTGATAAAATGCTCCGCATTAATACCCGTTGGGAAGCCGCGTTTGTCATTGGGATCAAAAGAATTGACACTTTCGGTGCAATTCACATCGTACCAAGGATCTTCGTCGCCCAAAGGATATGCATTGACAAATCCTAAACTCGTTTGTCCGCCACTACCACAACCTTCTGCCCACGCTACAGGCGTACCTTGCCCAGGGTAACCCGGTGCTTGTTTGGCTTCCAAACGTAAAAAACTACCATCAGCAGGAACCGTTACCGTAGTGGAAGATCCAGCATTTAATTGGAAATTTCCGGGCATCATCAAGAGTACATTGTCTTCGATAACGATGTATTCCAGTGGTTGTTCCATATTCCCCAAACCCGTATTGGTAATGGTAAAAATGACGCTATCGCCTACACATTCGGCCATAATTTCAATTTTTGAACCGTCCCATGCATCTTTATTCGCATTGCAAAGGCTATCGGGGTAAGCATAAGCCGATGAACAATAAGTAGTACCTGGTGGCAGACCACATGGAAGAAATACCTGTATCGTAAAGACAAAACTTTGATGGGCCGGCAAATCACCAATATTAAAGGTATAAACATTGTCCGTTTGCGCAACCCAAGGAATACTACTGCCCCATACCTCCAAAGTGGAGTCGATGGTAACTACTACTGACGCATCATTGGCGGTGGCTGTGCCATCATTGCGGACTTGTACCGTATAATCGGAATAAATACAAGGCCGCAACCAAGGAATACCGATAGAAGTATGCATTTCAGCACAAGCCATTAAGGTATCGCATTGTACGCCGAGACTGTACTGCATATTTGGCGAAAATTGCTCCAATGGCAGCATTGTTTCCTGCGCGCAAGCGTAGTCGCATTGCAATAGTGTACCTGCTGGTGGTATGAAATAAATAAAACGCTGCGCAGCATTGGTAAATCCCGTAAAATTGGTAAAGGAATAATAGCCGTTGGCATCCGTGATACGCGTTTCGGCGTACGAATTATTGCCTTCTTGCATACTAAATACGACCGCCCAACCTGCATAAACAGTAGTTTCAAAAGAGTCTTTTACGCAATCAAAATCGTAATCTTTGAACACATAACCACTCATGCTATCAACAGGGAAATTATTATATTGGATGGCAAAATTATTGTTACTGGTGGTGTCATTTGCGAGTACAGTAACGGCTATGGTATCCAAACATGTTGTCCAGAGTACATTAGGTAATTTTGTAAATACTTTATAATTGCCCGGTGCTAATGGGATATAATAATTTCCGGTTGCATCCGTAAGTGCACTACCCATAACGATGCTGTCTTGAAATACGTAAACAGATAGGCTAGCGGTGAGGGTATCTTTATCGCTGATACAATCGTTGTTTTCGTCGTAACGCAATTGTCCCGATACACCGGAATTGGCAAATACGCCCTCTGCATTGCGCCGTGTAATCCAAGGAATGATAGGTGTTGTTGTCATATTAGGCTCGTTCAAGCCTTTTTCGCGCTTACCAGCAACGATATTTCCATTATCTGGTAAAGTAAAGAAATCGTTTCCCTTGGTATAAACCACATCGGAAAAAGTAATGCTTTTAACAATGTTTCCGGCGTTATCGAGGTAGATCAGTTTTGATTTGTCATAATTGATAGGGTAACTATCATCCACTAATAAGCGATAACCATTACCAGTTGGATCTAATTGTACGCGTCTGATTTGTGAAAAATCGGTTGCGATATCATACGTTTTTTTGAAAACAACGTTGCCTTGATTGTCCAGTTTGAGTATAAATTCGTTTTGAGTCGTGGCTGTATTTTCTGTGCCTGCAATCATCCAGCCACCATCGGGTGTTGCAATGGCATCTCGTACAGTAGAATAAATAGTGGGGTCTCCGTAAATTTTTTGGTCTATAAAATTACCAGTAGCATCGTAACGATTCATCCCAATTTGGTCAAAACCATTGGGCGTAAGTTGGCCATTACAAAAGACAATTAAATCGCCATTGGCAGCGGAAATCGTTTTTATAGGTCGAAGATTAGTCAAACCCGTAGTAATCAACCCTTGTTTAACGCCTTGGTCATTCACCAGTTTGAGGTAACCTTTAGTTTGGTTAAAAGTAACACAAGTGACCCAATAATTACCATTTTGGGCATTCAGGATATTATAACTATCTTCAAAAAAGCCAAATTCGGCCGTTTTTACCTCCGAAACCAAATCAAATTGTGCATTAAATTTACTAAAAATACTCAATCGGTAGGGCGTTGTTCCGGGTGTATTAAAGGTGTTGGATATGATAGCAATACCGCCATCGGGCGTGAGGAGCATATCTTGCGGCAGTACGAAATTCCCGTATCCAAAGGGTTTTTGCCATAATAATTGGCCATTATCGTCCATTTTGATGAGGTAGGCGTTGTTCGCACCATCCGTAAATTCTTGCACAGCAGCAAAATAGCCACCACCGGGAGCCGCCAATATCCGCTTTACCTCAACGGGGCTATTGGGACTAACAGTGGGATAAACGCGATCCCAACCTTGGGTAAATCCAGCGTACGCGCTGAGTAAAAAAACGATTAGCAATATGTAGTGTTTCATAACTATTTGTTCATGTTAGACTTGAGATAAAAAACATTAGACCGTCGTTCCTAAGATATTGAATATTAAAATCTTAGAAATATATATCTTGATGTTGTGGGTTGAAATTGTTATCGTTTGATGTTGTGATTGGGCATTGATATGAATTCATGGTACAAAAGTGCAGCGAAACACCCCCGTCACAAACAACAAATATCGACATTTGTCAAAAAGTAAAACGTGTTTTTTGAAAATTAAAATATTGATAATGAATATTTTAGTTGATTTTTTATGTGCTGTTTCCCAGTTTTTATTTACTTTTGTGGATCAAAAATAATCGCTCATGGAGGATAAAAAGTTATTCAGCACGGTTGAAAAACTGAATGGGGTAGAAAAAAGGGAGTTCACTTGTTTTCTTCAAAGTCCGTATTTCAACAAACGCACCGATATTATACGGCTTTGGGAATGGATATTGAAGCAAAAACAAAAGGTTTGGCTGCCGGAGCAAGGATTTGCGCATGTTTATCCAGATACCGTTTTTGAGGATGCGCAATGGCGTTATGCGCAAACATTTCTGCTGGCCGCGATAGAGTCATTTTTAGCGCAGCGTTCCTATGAGCAAATTCCGTTGTTGTCGGATCTACATTTGGTGCGGGTATATCGTCAAAAAGGCATTACAAAACCATTGTCTTATACCTTGCGGCGTGCAGAGGATAGGTTGGCAAAAATGCCGCGCGACAATGAATTTTACTACTTTCAGTACCAATTGGAATGGGAAAAATACGCTGCAGGTGAATCGCAGCACCGTACTGGCGACAATAATTTGGCTGCGGTAGGGGAGGCGTTGGACATTTATTTGGTGAGTAGCAAATTGCGTTTGGCCTGTCTCACAGCATCGCATCGGGCAGTGTTTCAGGTGGAATACGATGCCGTTTTGCTGGGTATTTTGTTGGATTATGTGGAAAAAAGTCCTTTGAAGGAAATTCCTATCGTGGCATTATATTTTCATTGTTACCTAGCGCTTACATCGGGTAGCGAATCGGATTTTAGGGCTTTTCGTCGGGAATTGGAGCAACATCCCGATTTACCCGCCGAAGAAAGGCGTACATTCTTGTTACTGGCCGTCAATTTTTGTATAAAACGGCTCAATACAGGCGAAAAACACTATATTCGGGAAGCATTGGGTCTGTATAAAGTAGGTTTGGAAACAGGCGTTTTGATTGAGCACGGTATTTTGAGCCGATTTGCATACAAAAATATAGTTGCTTTGGGTTTGATACTGGAGGAATACGATTGGATAAAGCGGTTTATCCCTGATTATGAACCGTTTTTGGAACAGAAATACCGCTCTGCTACCCGCGATTACAATATGGCGCGGTTGTTTTTTACCCAAAAGGACTATAAAAAAGCGATGCCACTGCTCGCTCGTGTGGACGAGACGGATTTGCTGCTCAACCTCGATAGCCGTGTGATGTTGCTCAAAATGTACTACGAAACTGCGGAATTGGACGCTTTGGACGCACTTTTGGCCAGTTTTCGGATCTTGCTTTTGCGCAAAAAAAAGGTGATTGGTTATCACCAACAACATTACCTCAATACGGTAAGGTATATTCAAAAATTATCGAGGTTGAACAGAAACGATAAAAAATCGGTGTTGGCTTTTCGCGATGAAGTATTGGGCAATAAAGCGGTGATAGAGAAGGATTGGTTGCTGGCGCAGGTAAGATAAGGAATGAGAAACTTATTTCAACACCATTCCTAAAATTTGTAACCCGCTTTAGCAACGATATTTGGGGTAGCGCCTTCTACGCCGAGACCGATACTGAATCTATGGACAACCTCTAGGTTTAAACCCATAGCAACACCGAATGTCCCG
>JBEAVK010000208.1:0-10762 GCA_041160955.1 Bacteroidota bacterium | reverse complement strand
AATTTGATCTGTACCGGGGAATCCTCGGTGACATGACAAACCATCCGTTCACCTTCTTTTCTTACAAAGTTTTTCTTGTAATAAACCAAGTAATGCTGGTCATCTGCCTTGGAATAAGGATCGATAAATACCGAACCCTGCTCCGAACGAAGTGTCATGGAGAGAAAGCCCTGTGGTGTAAAATCTAAAAAGACAACACCTCCAGCAGGATCTACACAAGTCCCCGAAAAAGTCCGTATTTCAGGGAATTGTGCCTGTAGTTGAGGGTGCATCATCGCAAACCCAGAGACCCTGTAGAGCATAAAGTCGCCCGTAGGCGTCGGAAATTCCATCAAAAGCGGTGTTGCATCGTTGTTCAAAACATCTGCTTCGGAAGGCGCATTACTGAGTAATTGTCGAAGTTGTGCTACATCTAGTCGGTAGGTCAAATACTGTTCGGGAATAATTTGCCGATCAGCAGCATTCACTGTAATTTGAGTTTCGTTTAATCTGGTCCAAAGACTGCGGTTGAGTGTAACGGTTTGGGATAGGAGTGTGTGGCCTAGCATTGATAATAATACTGTGGTGGCCAATTGATTTAACCTTTTCATGTTGAGCGTAATAAAGAACTTGGATGAGTAAATATAATTCAATGGGTCACTATGAACACCATAGTAACCCATCAAAAATATCTTAAAAGGTGGTAACTGGAAAGAAACCGTCCATTATTTATAGTGTTCCCCGCAGTTCCTGCTCCCTTTCCAATGCTTCGAACAACGCCTTAAAGTTGCCTTTTCCAAAGGATTGAGCACCTTTTCGTTGTATAATTTCGAAAAACATCGTAGGTCGGGCTTGTACCGTGCGGGTAAATATTTGCAGGAGATAACCTTCATCATCGCGGTCAACGAGAATACCCAATTCCCGCAAAGGAGCCAAGTCTTCATCAATATGCCCTACGCGGTCGAGGAGTGTATCGTAATACGTGGTTGGCACCCGAAGGAATTCCACACCACGATCGCGGAGTGCCGTTACGGTTTGAATAATATTATCGGTAGCAACGGCAATATGCTGTACACCCGCACCTTCATAAAACTCCAGATATTCATCCACTTGTGATTTTTTCTTACCCGGTGCTGGTTCATTGATCGGAAACTTGATACGGCCATTACCATTGCTCATCACTTTACTCATCAAGGCTGTATATTCGGTGGAAATCTCTTTGTCATCAAACGAAAGGATTTGGGTAAAGCCCATTACTTTTTCATAAAAGTCCACCCACTCGTTCATTTTGCCCAGTTCTACATTACCGACCATGTGGTCAACAAATTTGAGGCCAACTGGTGCTGGATTGTAATGTGATTCCATCTTTTTGTATCCCGGCAAAAAGATACCATTGTAGTCTTTGCGCTCCACAAAAATATGTACCACTTCGCCGTAGGTATAAATCCCAGAACGCACCACATGGCCATCCTCGTCGGATTCAGTTACAGGTTCCATATACGAACGTGCGCCACGTTCCATAGCGGCATGATAAGCATAGGTTGCGTCGTCCACCCAAAGCGCGGTTACTTTTACGCCATCGCCGTGTTGGTCAATGTGGCGGCCAATATCGGTGCCGCTCCGCAAAGGAGAGGTGAGTACCAATCGAATTTTATCTTGCTCTACGACATACGATTCGCGGTCTTTCAACCCTGTTTCCAAACCAGCATAAGCCAAGGTGCGAAACCCAAATGCTGATTTATAAAAATGTGCCGCTTGTTTGGCATTGCTGACATACAGTTCGAGATAGTCCGTGCCATTAATAGGCATAAAATCCTGGGCTTGGATATACAATTTAGGTAAAGTCATGGTGGTGGTATATATTAAATACTTATCTAATTAAGGTTACTTCTCCGGTATAATTTTCTTCAACGCCATCAAGGCGGGTTATGGTGATTTGATAAATATACACATCCATGGGTGCGGCTTTGCCCCCCACAGTGCCATCCCAAGAACGTACGGATGGACTAGCGGTAAATATTTTTTGCCCCCAACGGTTATAAACCAAAAATTTAGTGACATTTAGTGCACCACCACTTGTACCAACGGGTTCAAAAAAGTCATTTACGCCTCCGTTCCCCGGTGTGAAAGCATTCGGAATCGCAAAGCATTTATTCACTTTTACCGTTCCTGTTTCCACTTCCGATACACAGCCATTGGCATCTACAACGGATAAACCAATTTGATAATCCCTAGGTCCATCCAATGCACTATCCAGTGTAAGGCGAATGGAGTCTTTCGCTCCCGGGTTGGTTGGTGCGCCATCCAATGTCCAATTATACGTAAATGGTGCTGTTCCGCCTTGTAATATTGACTTTATACGGATTACCTCTCCTGCACACACCTCTGCCGAATCAATCGTTACTGATGTTAGGGATGGTACGGGATTCACATTTACCGTTACTTCATCGGTGGCCACACAAAGCGCACTACTATAGGTATATACGACCTGATACGTTGTCGTATTATTGGCCGACAGGGCTACTTGTTGGGTATTGCCAACGTTATTACCATTTAATATATTCCAAGCAAATAAACCAGTTGATCCGCTTGGTGTAGCATTCAAGGTAAAACTGGTGCCTGCACAAACGGTCTGATTTACACCAGCATTAACGGTTGCGCTCACTACTTCTACCGATACGCTATCTTTATTGGTACAGGCAGGATTAGTAGCCACAACGGAATACGTGGTATTGGCTTGTGGGGTGACCTGTGGTTGTGCTGCACTAGATGTAAATCCGGGCGGCACCGATGTCCATTGATAGGTCGTATTAGGCTCCGGAGGCAAATTATTGAGCACAAAAGGAGATCCAAGGCACAAAGTTGCGTCATTGGGCAAGACCAATAAAGGTGCCGGAGTCATCACAATAGTTACAGCAGCCGAGGCCGGACAGTTGGCATCGGGTGGTGTCACGGTATAGGTGACCGTGCTATTAATTGTAGCAATTGGATTTTTACATTCCGTACAACTCAATCCGGTCATTGGTCCCCATTCTAGTTTTTGTTCGGGCGATACGGTGGCATTCAACTGCACCAATTCTCCGGGACAAACCGTTGACTTGGAAGCTGTAGCAGTAATGATCGGCAGCGAATCTACCGGAACCTCAATAGATGAAGTATCCCTACAACCTCTATTTACGGTGATGCGGGTAAATGTATCCGTAACTTGGGCACGAATCACCAAATTCCACAAGGTATCGGGTGTTATCTGGCCTAAACCATCGGGCAACCATGTGTTTTGGATAAATGGAAAACTCGCTGGTTCGTAGGTGGTACTGAATAGCGTAACTGTATCGCCAGGGCAATAAATTTCTTTCACCGGTCTCAAACTGAGCGTGAGATCGGGTAGCGAATCCACGCGTACATATATGGAATCGGTCACTTTACAGCCGTTTACCGTATAGGTGGCCATTAATGTTAAGGATTCATCAGTATTGAGTACCGTATTAGGCCCTGTTGGATTACTCAAAAAGAAGGGCGGTGTCCAAGTAATTGGGCTACCACCGGCTGGGGTAGCTGCGGCTTGTAGTGGAATGGTAGTCCCCAAACAAATTTCGTATTTTTCAGGGCCTGCAATATCAATATCCGCCGCAATAATGGTCACTTTAACTTGTTTTGTATTGTCGCAATAGCCATTAGCACTTTGTGAAAGCAAAGTATAAGTAGTGGTGATATCGGGTGTTGCCAACGGGTTTGAAATCGTTGTACTACTCAGCCCTACTGCTGGTGTCCATTGATAAGTAGTACTTTCCTCTACTGCTGTCCCTAAAAGTACGGGATAGTTTTGGCAAACTGTGGTATCTGCAATCAGCACGGGTTCAAAAAGGGTATCTACCTTGATCGTAATTTGATCCGTTTTGATACATCCTCCAAGTTCCAAACGCGCGGTATAAGTGGTCGTAGTGGTAGGCGAAGCGATGGGTAGATTAGTGGTTGGGTCGTTTAATCCAGTTGATGGAATCCACGAAAGCCCTTGATTTGCTACATTATTGATCGCATTGAGTGGTACAGAGCCTCCGACACAAATCAATGTATCGCTTAATGCTATAAGACTGATGGTTGGGTCTATCACCTTGACAAATACCGTATCCGTAGATACACAAGTGCCTACTGTACCCGTTACAACAAGCGTAGCATCTTGTGCAGTTGTAACAATAGGATTAGCAATGGTTGGGTTACTCACCAATGAAACCGGTGTCCAAAAATAATTTACAGCACCTTCTGCCTGTATTTCGAGTGGAAATCCTAAACAAATGAATACAGTATCCGCTCCTGCATTGATATCGACCACCACATTATCTTCCAAATTGATGGTAATGGTTTTGAGCAATATCGTACCACATCCAAAATTACTGGACAAGGAAATTTTAATGGTTTCAGTACCCTCATTTAAGCCATCTTGGATAGGGAAAATAGGAAACATTAACTGGGTTTGGCCTGCTGCAAATGTAATTGTTGCGGGTAGATCTAATATATAATCAGTTCCTAAAATAGCAGTACCTGAAATACTTGTGATAAACGTAGTAGCTTGTTGCAGTGGCTCAGGCAAAGAAACAATCAACATGTCTTCTGTACCGGAGCAACTTTCAATAAAATACTCAATACCGCTCGCAAACGCCACTTCTAGTCCCGGTGTACCGCCCTTGATTTCGGATACAAATACGCCAGAGTCAAATGCCGAATCACCACGGTCGGCTATGGCTAGTTTCAAGCGGTAGGTATTACAGGGGATTACAGATGTTTTGGCGGTTAAGGACTTTTTTATACCCAAATAATCCGATGTAAGTCCATCAAAAACAATTTGTTCTCCTATTTCATTGTTGCGATAAAACTCCCAGTTCACTTGGTTGTTTACTGCATCAATTTCTACGGGCGTATTGGTACCTGGCAATACTGCAATGTTTTTTTGTCCATTCAAACCCGGTTGTCCAACAATACCTGGCCCTGAAACCAAAAAGGCAAATATGTCATTAAAGCCTCCTGGCGCAAATACAAATTCAGGGTATTCCTCTGAACCAAAAACATACTCAAAACTGAGTTGATCTGTGGCGACAAAAACATCCATTTCTACCACACACGCATCATAAGACTCTTCGCCACCTTGCTGCGTAGAAAGGACATCCAGATCCGCATCGCCAGGTGTCAACAATAATGTACTTGCAAAATTTTGCCCAAAACCGGATAGATCGGCAACACGACCACTGGAAAGTACCAGCCCTTTGTCCATTTGTAAATCGTTGTTGGCCGTTGGGTAACTAAAGGAACCATAAGAATCCGTATTACATTTAATATCCGTAATAGTAACCTGCGTTGCTGGTGTTGTTACTGCATCTATGATAACTTGGTTACCAATAGGCGAGTTTACCGTAAGGACATCATCGGGCGGGCAAGGCAAATTACTGCATTCCCAATGCCCTAAGAAACCTTCCAACTCTACAAAATTATCCGACAAAAACTGGAGTGTCATACATGGACTTGTACCGTGTACTTTAAAACAAACACCACCACCCGCAGTGACGGAACTTTGGCTAAATGCAAAAGAATTGATCGAAGCCAATTGTGGCGCATTGATGCTATTCCCATCATAAATGGTCAACCCATCTGTAAAATTTTCTTCTATATTAAAATATTCCAGTGTAAGCGTAATACAAGCGGTAGGCTGACTTGGACAAATCGTAAATATATAGTTCTCGTTGGGGCCATAGTCGCCATTTGCGCCGCCCGAATCCGTTATCGTACCCTGGCATTGGCTCGAACTACCTTGGTCGATGGTCACAATTTCGGGGAGCTTGTCCACGCAGAGTGTAAAATTACCCGAATTGGGTGCCGCCGTCAAGGAATAATCCGAAACACGGATATAATACGTGACATTGGGCGTAAGCCCTACCAAATCCAAAAAGACACTTGTTTCGCCCACATCCGAAATAGCACAAGACAGTTCGAACAAGTCATTAAACGTGCAATCGCCTCGATATACGGCAATTTGTGGATTAACAATACTGTTTAAAACCCCACCGTTTCCACTAAGGAGGATGCGGAAATCAAATAATGTGTCGGGGCAAACAAAAGAAAACCAAACATCTCGATTGGGGATACCACCATTAAAACATGTAGGATTGTTATCGTCTCCAATATTCGACAAAGTAGCGTTGTCATTGGAATAAACGATAGCAGTATCACATGATGGTGCAACCCCAAGGTCTATGGCTGTTGCACACTCATTGTTAATGGGGGCTTGCGCTACAAGATTCAGCGCCAAAAAAGTAAGAGCCGCTGTTACAAGGAAAAATTTCTTCATGCTTAAAAATAAATAGTATTTCACGTTCCTAAAGTCTCAAAGGTAAGGCAGTTCTTCAATGTTTTTTGATAAAATTTTACGAAACGCTCTAAATATACTAATGTTTTTATGATTTTTAACTGAAATTATCGCGGCAACGGCAGGTACTTAGCGCAGAAAAGACGGGGCGGATATAATATTAGATAAGCAAAGCAACATCAGGTGAATTCAATATTAATAAGCTGTATAAAATAGAACTCCGCACATTTCCTTTAAAACAACTACTTTTACGCCAAAATAAAAGGATATGGCAGCATAAACCAATAGACAATACGTTTTAGGAAAGTGATAAATTATTATTGTCACGTTCCTTTTAGCATTGTCCACCATTTGTGCTTAAAATACCTACACCACTTCAATGAACATAAAAATTTGCATCTGCAGCCTACTTTTCTTGCTCTTATCCACCCAAATCCTGTACAGCCAACAAGCAGCACAGGATACTACCTCCAAATTGAAGGTGGAAAGTTCCGAAACCGTCGAGGGTTTTCTGAGGAAAGGCCGTGAAGTACGCAAACTCAGCGGCAATGTGCGATTGCGCCAAGAAAATACCCTTATCTATTGCGATACTGCTATTATTGACCTCGACGACGCTGTGCTGAAAGGCAATGTAGTGATTGAACAAGGTGATTCAGTCAAAATTTTTGCAGACTCGGCACTCTATTTTGGTGCCACCAAACAAAGTGACCTATTTGGCAAAGTCGTACTGGCAAAAGCCGATAAAAAACTCTTTACCAAGAAACTCCATTACGATGTAGGTAATAAAATAGCAACTTACTATACCGGTGCCACGCTGACCAATGGCCAAAGCCAATTGAGCAGTAAACGCGGCTATTACTACGTTAATGAAGACCAAATCTACTTTAAAGGCAATGTACTCATTACGGATCCCGATTTTACGGTACGCACCGATACCATGCTTTTTAATACCGAAACCCAAATTGCTACCTTTGTAGCCCCCACGCTTATCAGTGAGCACGAAAGTAAAATCTACTGCGAAGGAGGGTTCTACGATATCGAAAACGATTTTGCAGAATTCGATGTGAATCCACAATACGAACGCAAAGACCAACGCGGAAAAGCCCAAAAAATGACGTGGCAAGGTACGAGTAAGGAGTATATTTTACAAGATTCTGCCTATATCGAAGAAAAAACACGTATCGTAAAAGCCGATGTCATTCGTTATAATTCTATTTCGGAAGTGGCCACCTTGGTCGGAAATGCCTATTACAAGGACAGTACCCAAGAAATTACGGGTACAAAAGTGCGCTATGATAGCCGGAATAAATTTTACCAATTGCTCGGGCGCGGGCGTGTAAGCGATCCACCAAATATCATTGAAGCCGATTCACTGGATTTTAACGACCAACTAGGCAATGGCTTTGCGCAGGGCAGCGTGATTTGGAGCGATACTTCGAGCAATATGTCGGTCTATGCCTATCGGCTCGATTACAATAAGCAAACCGATTATTTGAGCGCGTATGGTGGTTTTGGGGAGCAAGGCAACGGCGGTTTCGGGGGGCCAATGGGTCGCCCCATGATGAAAACATTGGTGGATAAAGACACCCTGTATCTTGCATCGCAGCTGCTTATTTCCTTCAAACCCGATACCGCCTCGGATGTCAGGCAATTGCTGGCGTACAAAGATGTGCGTATTTTCAAGAGCGATATGCAAGCAGTTTGTGATTCACTCTCGTTCAGTTCTTCGGATTCTATTTTTTGGTTTTATAAGTTAAAATCATTGCCGATTGTATGGTCAGACACCTCGCAGTTTTCAGGCGATACGATTAAAATGCTCTTGAAAAACAGCAAATTAGATCGAATATGGCTGCGCCTTAATGCAATGGTCATCAATTCCGAAGATGGACAATTATTCAATCAAATTAAAGGGAAATTCACCACCGCATTTTTCCGTGAAAACGAAGTACGCGAAATGTACACTGATGGAAATGCGCAAGCTGTTTATTACGCCCTCGACGATAAAAAAGCGTACATTGGCGTCAATGAAACCAAATGCTCCGAAATGCGGCTATACTTTGGTAATAATCAGGTGAATAGTATCAAGTTTTATGCAGCACCGGAAGGCACTTTTACGCCCATGAAAAAAGCGGGCAAAGAGGGCAAAAAACTGGATGGTTTCTTTTGGGAAAAAACACGCAGACCACGATCAATAGATGATATTCTGAAAATTTACACCCCAATGTAAATCTATTGAAAAGGAACTATCTTTTTAAAAAACTGTTAAACCAAGAATAATTAATTCAACACATGTCATTAGAAATCAGAATTAACCAAGACATTATGGCGGCCATGAAGGCCAAAGAAGATGTCACCTTGCGCGCTATCCGCGCCATTAAAAGTACTATTATGCTGGCCAAAACCGATGGTTCAGGTCAAGAAATTGATGAAGCACGTGAAGTGCAAATGCTTCAAAAATTGGTCAAAACCCGTCAGGAATCGTACGATATTTATATGAAAAATGGCCGCGAAGAACTGGCTGTTAAGGAAAAAGAGGAAATTGACATCATTCGAAAATACCTCCCTGCTATGATGGAAGGTGCCGAATTGGAACAGGCAATCCAACAGATTATCGCCGAAGTAGGTGCTAAATCAGCACAAGATATGGGTAAGGTAATGGGCGCAGCCAATAAGGCATTGGCTGGTAAAGCCGAAGGTCGTGCTATTTCGGAGATCGTGAAAAAATTACTTGTCTAAAAAATGTCCAACAAAGAAATCGCCAATGCTTTCGATGATTTAGCCAATTTGCTAGAACTCCACGAGGAGAACGAGTTTAAAATAAAATCGTATCGAAATGCCTATATCACGTTGCGCAAACTGGAGCAGCCACTGAGCGAAATTCCCGAATCAGAAATCAAAGCCTTGAAAGGGGTTGGGGCGGCCATTAGTGCCAAAATTCAGGAATTATTGAGCACTGGTACGATGGCAGCACTCTCCGAAGCCCAAGCAAAAACACCGCCTGGCGTGGTCGAAATGCTCGATATCAATGGCTTTGGCCCCAAAAAAGTACGGGTGGTATGGCAAGATATGGGCATCGAAAGCATTGGCGAACTTTGGTATGCTTGTAATGAAAATCGCTTGATAGAATACAAGGGATTTGGTTTAAAAACACAAGAAGACCTGCGTAATCGACTGGAATATTACCAACGCAGTAAGGGCAAACTCCATTGCGATGCCGCCGAGCGCATTGCAATGGAGGTATGCCAAACCATTACCCAATTTATACCCGGCGCATTTGTAGCACCAGTAGGCGAAGTACGCCGCAAATGCCCGATCGTTTCCAATATCGAAATCCTAGTAGGGTACAATGGCGAACTCACAGCGGCGTTTGCTACGGAAGCGCTGGTATTGGAGCAAGCCACCGCCGCTACCATCCAGTTGCGTACCAAAGATGGTATTCCGATCACTTTGTTCAAATGTTTGGCAGAGGAATTTGGCTCTAAAATGTTCCATTATTCGGGTGCACCAGCATTTATCGAAGCATTTGTGGCTGAAAACATGGGTGTTTCCTTCAAATCATTGCGGACAGAGTACGAGGTTTTTGAAAAGGCTGGATGGCCATTTGTCGTACCAGAACTACGCGAAACCGCCGAAATAGTACAAGCCGCAAAAAAAGGACAATTACCCGAACTGGTCACTGCCGAAGACCTACGCGGTGTACTGCACGTACACACCACTTGGAGCGATGGCCTGCACACACTGGAGCAGATGTGTACCCGCGCCCGCGATCTTGGTTATGCCTATATTGGTATCACAGACCACAGTAAATCAGCATTTTATGCAAATGGACTACAACCCAATCGGCTTTTACAACAATGGGAGGCCATCGACCTGCTGAATGAACAACTTGCCCCTTTCAAAATACTAAAAGGTATAGAAAGCGATATCCTCAACGACGGCAGTTTGGACTACGAAGATAGCCTATTGTCCCGTTTTGATTTTATTATTGCCTCCGTACACTCTAACCTAAAAATGGGCATAGAGAAGGCGACCGAACGCGTGGTACGCGCCATAGAGCATCCATATACGACCATTTTGGGGCATCCAACGGGCAGGTTGCTCTTGAGTCGCGAAGGCTATCCACTGGATTGGGATGCGGTGTTTGATGCTTGTAAACGCTGTAATGTAGCCATTGAATTGAACGCGCATCCATATCGCTTGGATATTGATTACACTTTGATTCCACGCGCTACGGCATTGGGCATTCCGATCAGTATCAACCCCGACGCACATAGCCTGGATGGACTAGAGCATGTGCGTTATGGCCTTCAAACAGCGCGGAAGGGAGGACTTACAGCAGCCCAATGTTTTAATGCACAGGACTATAACCAATGGAAAAAATGATTTTTCTAGTGGGATTTATGGGTAGCGGAAAATCGTATTGGGGTA
>JBEAVK010000203.1:0-5921 GCA_041160955.1 Bacteroidota bacterium | reverse complement strand
TTTGACCATTCAAAACCTGTTGAATATATTGCCCGTTAATATTATAAAGTCTTACTTCTTGATCTTCTTCAGCACTGTAAATATTCAAGTTAGCACTAGTTGTGGTAGGATAAACCTTGATTTCTGTAAGCGCATTTAACCTAATGGCTATAATATTGCTATAGGTAAATTGCCCATCTTTATCCACCATTTTCAACCTAAAATAATTTATTCCCTTGACCGAAGATGCTACTTGATGCTGATAATTATGAATTGCGGATGGATTATTCATCGACCTTACTGTTCCATCGATTGAATACGAAACGCCATTATTACTGCTTTCAACGATAAAGTAATCTGTATTCACCTCGTCTCTCGTTGTCCAGTTTAATACGATATTTTCATCATTTACTTTTCCTGTAAAACTTAATAATTCTAAAGGCAAAGCGGTGCTTGAAGTATTCCAATAGACATTGGTTCTCTCCGAAAATCCTTGAATAATAATATCTTTTAAGCCATCTCCAGTGAAATCATCTACTACACAATCAGCTATATATTCTCCGCCCAATGTATCTGCTGGAACAAATACATTATTACCTGTATTTCGATATGCAATGTTGAGAATACCAGCCCCTCCACCAGTTTGATTACCTACAATTAGTACATCTTGGTCACCATCATTATCTAAATCTGCAATAGCATTTACTCCGTTAGTAGTTGCTTGAAAAGTAGTGGTAATTTGTGTAAAAACCCCCGAACCATTGTTGCGATATAATAAATTTTGAGTATTGCCATTTACAAGAAAGTCTAAATCACCATCATTGTCTGTATCAGCTACGTCAATATCTTCACCACTAATAGCAGCAAATGTTGAATTATTATTCAGTGTAAAAACCCCCGAACCATTGTTTTGATACAACTTAATGGATGAACCACCCGAAATAACAACATCTTGATCACCATCATTCTCCATATCAATAAATGCTACTGGTCCGCTAACGGCAGCAAAGGGCGAATTAGATTGAAGTGTAAAAACGGCACTACCATTATTGAGATACACACCAGAAATACCCGAACCTGTTCCTGTCATGACAATATCCTGATCTCCATCATTATCTACATCTGCAATGGCAGCCCCCCTCCATAGAATATTGGGTAGCCCAGCATTGAGAACTTGTGTAAAAACACCAGAACCATTATTTTTATAAATACGTGTAAAAAGTGATGCTGGATTAGAGGTAGCTTGTCCTGAGAAATACAAATCTAAATCACCATCGTTATCTAAATCCTTGAAAATGGCTTGACTGTTTCCTGCAGTAGGAAAAGTAGTAGCTACTTCTGTAAAATTTCCAGTACCATCATTTGTATAAAGCTTTGTTTGTCGAGGAGTTATACCCGTCATAAACAAATCTTTGTCACCGTCGCCGTCTATATCACCACTTGCAAATGTACCCGAGTAAACTTCTATTAAGCTGGGTTGCGGATTAGCTTTAGTGAAGTTTATTGTTTGCGAATAACTGTTGGTGACAAGCAAAATACTTAGTAGTAACAGCAACACTTTTTTTGAACGTAGTAAAGAACGAAGTACATTTACGTCTGCCTGCTCTTGCTTACTTTTTTTGAGAAAGGTGGGCATACTGTTTTTTAATCCTTCCCAGAACATAAGTGAAAAATTTTTCATAATTTAAAATTAATTTTGTAAATGGTACAAAATTACCCCGTATAATTAGGTGTATTGTCACTTACAAAAGTGAAATTAGAATTTTCACGCGTAGCCGTGAAGTCTGGAAAAACATAAATCCTTGAATATCCGTATTTAATTGTCTAAGTACGCGCAGGTGTTATTTTTCCTTCAAGTCTCTTACTTCGACTTGCGTTGGCCACTTCTTTCCCCGTGCGGATCATCAGTTTCCTTGATCTTACTTTGCATTCGGATTTTTTTGTAACTTAGAGCAGGTGTTCCAGTGCTTGTTCGGAAATTTTAGGAGACGATTTTGTTGAGACGTTGGACGCGTGCGAAGCGGAACTACACTGTGTCACGATAGACACTACTGGACATTTTTAAAAAACCACGTTTAACACACCTTTAAAATAGTGGGGAGTGACGTTTACGAAACTCAAAAAAACTTCGCAAACGAGATCCGTACCTTGCATTTTAGCAAATGCCTAGTAAAAACATTGGGGTGGATAGCAACCACCCCGATGTTTTTTTATACCACCTTTACAGGTTAATCTTCCCCTGCAAACCTTGTACATTTTATTTGTGAGGTAAAACTTTGACAAAGCGCTTCACCCAATTGTGGGTGCCAGAGGAAACCCTCAGCATATACAACCCACTGCTCAAATGGGATAGTTCGAGGGGCTTTTGAGTCCATGCCGCTTGGTAAACTTGCCTGCCTTGAAGGTCGAAAATAGCAATATCAGCCTGAGCGACATCCATGGATAGTTGGAGTTGGTCATGCACAGGATTAGAATACATCAGTATGTGTGTATCCGCAAATGGATCATTTACGTTAGAGACTGTGGAATTGAGAAAAGGGTGCATAACGATAGCTTCAAACTCAGCACCCGAAAAAAGCACATTCCCCAAGTGATCGGTCACCTTGTAGCCTCCTACATTGCTCCGAATACCTCCGCCATAATAATCTGTGATTACAAAATTATAGCAATTGGCAGCCTCAAGACTGACAACCTCTGTATAAGTTTGGTTGTCTTCATAGGTACCCAGTGGAGTTTGCGGGGCATTTGCCCCAAACCCTATTCCAATGTTGGTAGTTCCGACCCAAGGGTTTCCACCACGCGCAATGATACTTCCTGTTTCATCCTCAATGTGCCAGTACGTTTCTGCTCCCTGATTGTCGGTTTTGATCTCCACGGTTACTTCGTTTTTAGTGGTTACGTTGCTCAATTCGACATTGAATGACAACATATTATTGGCCAGATTGCCATCGCCAGTCTGGTTAATAACCACCGATATTTCCGAAGCCCCCGCAATGGGTATTGGGGATAGCACCAAATCTTTACTTTTGAACGAAGGGATATTGCCAGACCAATTTTGAGTAGAATGGAGTGCTCCGTTAACGAAGATATCGAAACTCAACGATGTAATAGTAGAGGACCCGAAGTTGCAAAGTTCGAGTTGTGGAACGAAAGTATTGGCCTCGCTGCATACGTATATCGTCGTTTCTTCATCGCACAAATAGCCCATGCCAGCATCCAACAGCGGCTGATCTATCATGCCTACTTCAACAATATGACTCATCAACTTATCGTCATAGTCAAAAATACTGAAGATATTCAATGTACTATCGGCCGGGTTTATAACAAAGAACCGAGGAATACCATCCACTTCATAATCGGAGGCTACAGCGGCCATATTATCGAGAATTGGAATGTCTGTGCAGTAGGTAAAGTCGCCCACGGTGTAATCACCCGTGCCTTGTAGATCGGCAAGGTCGGTTGAATTGTCGGATTCCAAAAATAAAACCACGAGTTCATTGGTTCCTTGCGGTCCGTAATTTTGGTTTATCTTATCAAAAAAATGAGTCCTATGCATCGTATAACATGGTCCGCACCATGTAGCAGAAAAGTCGATTACAACTCCTCTGCCGGAGCCTAATATGTCATAGAGATTATAGGTATTACCTTCAATATCCACACCGCTGAAGTTTGGTGCTAAAGAACCATCGGCAATTTGAGCCGTACAAAAGTGGCCCAAAAGGATACAAATAATGAGGTTGGTGATGCGCTTAATCATGAGTAGCAGTTTTTTTTATAAATTTAAAGGTATTCATTCCAGTTGTAGAAGTGATTACTACTACGTACATCCCAGTTGTAAAACCAGATATATCAATCTTAGCATCTTCTTCATTCAATATGAGATCGTATAGTTTTTGTCCAAATATGGAATATATCTCAACTGTGGCATGTGTGTTTTCCGGATTTGTAATGACTAATTGGTCGGTAACAGGATTGGGATACAATAAAAATGACTTGGTTTCAACTTCACTACTCGAGGAAATTGAAGCATTTTTAAATACACGCACATGGCCGGCGTTGCTTCCTCCATCATCATTTGAATTCGCACCAACAGCAACGCTAGACCCGTCTTGAGAAATGGCTACCGAAAACCCTGTTTGGTCGCCAACAGCATCTCCAAAAATTGGATTATGAATAAGTGTCCAATTTCCCCCTTGGTTTTCAAATACATACGCACGACCAGATTGATTCCCACTTAAACTATTGAATCGTGCGCCTATTGCAACAATTGAACCGCTGTGGGATAAACTAAGTGAAAACCCAAACGCATCTCCAGCACTTCCCCCAAAAAGTGTATTCCCAACTTGAGTCCAAATGCCGTTGTTCAATTCAAAAATTTTTACTTCACCTTTAGCATATGTTCCTATTGCCAGAATATTTCCTGCCGAAGATAAACTAACCTTATTGCCAAATTCATCTCTTCCTACAGTTCCCAAAATTGTATTGCCAAGTTGTACCCATTGACTATTTACATATTGATACACCTTTACTCTTCCGGTATCTTGTGGATTATTTTCGGTAGGGTCGCCAGTCTGGCCTATTGCAATTATATTCCCATCGGCAGATAAGCTCACACTTTGTCCAAACTTAATGATTGTTCCATCACCATCAATATCTCCGCCCTTTTGCACCCAAGTGTTATTTTGTAGCTCAAGCACGCGTACTTTTCCTGTAAATGCTGGCACGCCATTTATAGTAGTGTTGGGTGCTCCAAAAGCTACGATAGATCCATCAGCCGATAGATCAACCGATGTCCCTGCTCCAGCTTGCGCGTTCTGTCCATACAAATCATTACCTATTTGAGACCAGTTGTTATTGATGTTCTTAAAAACCCTAACCTGTCCTGACGTGAAGCCTAAATCATTGTTAAATGGCTCGCCAATAGCAACGATAGAACCATCTGAAGATAAACTCACCGCTTGTCCGGTTTGATCTCCGGAGGATTCTCCATTGAGATCTGCGCCAATTTGTGACCAATCGCCATTTGCATATCCAAAGACCCGAACTTGTCCGGCATTCGATCCTCCATTGGAATTGCCACTTGAACCCACTGCCACAATCGAACCATCGGCAGAAATGGCCGTTGAATACCCGCATCTATCATTCGTCATTTGTCCATTAATAGCATTGCCCACTTGAGTCCATTGTCCGAAACACCAAACAGGGAATAAGATTAAAATGAAAATTACTTGTTTCATAGAATATAATGTATAGTTGTTTATTTGAAAGGACAAATGTCAAAATTGATTTTAAAAATCAACTCACGCTTAGAAGTGAAAATGAGTTTTAAAACTTCTATTCACATTTAAAAACAGTTTCTTACATCAAAATACCTCTAATTTCTTCTTTCGACTTATCGAACAATAAACAATTTTTTAACGACTATTGTACGCCCCTCACTTACGAGGTGTACGAAGTACATTCCATCCGCTAAACCTTTAGTGACCAAGGTTACCTTTTCATTATTTCCGATGGATGCGACCCGTCCAACTTCATTACCATAGACATCATTTAAGACAAGGCTTACTTTTGAAAGCGTTTGTTTCGTATCGAATGATACATTAACCAAGTCTTGAGCAGGATTAGGGAATACTTCCAAATCTATTTCTTCCTGCAAGTCATACCAACAGCTCCTCCTGGACACCATGGGCGTACTGGGCTGAGCCAAAATAGGGCAAAGAGAGAAAGGTTAAAATAGCAATTGCTGTTGAGAGTTTTATCATATTTGTAATGTATGGTTGTACAGATATTGAAAAGCGTACTATTGTTTTACAATTCTAACGGTTTTATCATTCGTTTTTACAACATAAATTCCGCTCGGCAAATGGCTAATGTCATTTTGACCATTCAAAACCTGTTGAATATATTGCCCGTTAATATTATAAAGTCTTACTTCTTGATCT
>JBEAVK010000274.1:0-16331 GCA_041160955.1 Bacteroidota bacterium | reverse complement strand
ATGGTACTGACATTGAACTAAAAGTCGATGAAGTGCCTAATTGGTTTAAAAAATATGTTTTAGAAAAAGCATTTTAAATGATGGGAAATTAAAATATTTTTACTGAAAACAAATTGGATGCTGCGGCAGTTATTCGGAATTTCCGAACAACTGCCGCACATCGACAGAATACTGGGTAATACCTTCATCTTGGTTATTCAGAAAACTAAAAAGGAAAAAATAAAGTACTAAACACATGACAGCACAAGCACACATAAAACTCGGACGACAAACAGCATTGATTTCATTCTTGCTGGGGACAGGTATTTTCTGGCTTTATTTCCTGACTTCTTTTGCTGTCTTTCTTTTCTTGGGCTATTGTTTCATTGTATTGGCTGGGCTTGTTAATATTATAATTTTTATATGCATTTTATTAAAAGCCAACCAAGATAGAGAAAACAGCAGAACACTTTTAATGACTTGTGGAATTATGTTGTTGAACATTCCCGCTATGCTTTTTTATTGTTGGGCTGGATGTATATTGCTCGACACGATGAGAATTACTTTCACCAACTCAACACAGTTCACTTTGACAGATATAAACATAGCGGGTTGTGAGAATAAACATATTGACAAGTTGGAAAAAGGATGTAGTAAAACAGTTTGGGTTAATATACCGGGCAACTGCTCCATCAGTATCAACTATATGTCCAATGGGCAACGAAAAGTAGAAGATGTAGAGGGGTATGTAACGCATAGTATGGGAGAGATAACGAGTCATAATATACTAGGAAATTGAACAATTAGTAAAAACTCGTATTCACAATGACACATAAATTCGTTGACAATATTAGTTTCAAAACGGCAGAGCATTGGATGATGGCTCAAAAGGCATTGCTGTTTAGTGCAAAAAAAAAACATTCAAGAAAATAATAAATTGTGATAAACCAGCAGTAGCAGAAAAAATGCCGAAAACCAAAGTTCACCATTATCCCTCATAGCGATTGGAAAAACATAAATTCGTTTAAGCATTCATTAAAAATGGCAAATAAAACTTCACAACACATTTTAGGTACAGCGGCAAATTTACTTGGATTTTGCCTTTTTGTAATTACATCACTTCATTTAACAAATAGGACAGAGAATAATTATATCGACGAATTTACCTCCATCATTGCGCTGTTATTAACGGTTTCTTCTGTGCTTTCTTTTATCTCTATTCGGACAGAAAACCCAGATCGGGAATATAAACTTGAACAAATTGCAGATTATTTGTTTATAATTTCTCTCGTTGGAATTTTTGGGATTATTGCATTTATTATTATAAATTTTTGGCAATAATGAAACAACGGCGACGTAGATACCCACGGCCGTGCGTATCTACGTCGTTGTCGCCGGCGGCGTCCCAATTAAAATCCGACCATCTTCCATTTCAATAATTCGGTGCGTGTTCTTTGCAAAACTATCATCGTGGGTTACAATCAGCAGCGTTTGGTTCAATTCTTCGGCCAATTGTTTGAAAATACCAAATACAATATCGCTGTTTTTTTTATCCAAATTACCCGTCGGCTCGTCGCCCATGATGATGATGGGGTCATTGATCAAAGCCCTTGCAATGGCCACACGCTGCTTTTCACCGCCCGAAAGTTGATTGGCTTTTTTCAAGGCCAAGTGCTCAATGCCTAGTGTTTTTAGGCGTTCAAAAGCGCGGTGTTCTACCTCTTTTTCGTCGTACCTTTGGAGTTTTAGACCGGGTAACATGACGTTTTTAAGCGCAGTAAATTCGTTCAGCAAATAGTGAAACTGAAAAACAAAACCTATTTTTTCATTGCGGATACGAGCGAGTTCGGGTTCTGTTTTGCCGCGCATCTTTTCACCGTCAATCAATAAATCGCCTTCATAATCGGTGTCCATTGTAGAAAGAATATACAATAGTGTGGATTTGCCACAGCCTGATTTACCCGTAACCGCTACAAATTCACCCTGATCGACCGAAAAATCAACCGATTTGAGTACTTGTATGCGCACAGGATCGTTAAAATATTTATTTATATGATCTGATTGAAGAACCGTTTTTGCCATTTTATTTTCCCCTTATGATGATAACTGGATCAATTTTGCTCGCCTTTCTTGCAGGGAAAAAACCAGCGAAATAGGTCGTAACCAATGAAAATACAATCCCGATAATGTAAAACTTAGGGTTATAATTAACCGGGTAGGTCGTAACTGTGGGCAAGGCCGCTGTATTGAATGGCACTTGATCGATCAAAAGCGATAGCAAAAAACCAAATAACAGCCCCAGCGAACCACCAACCAAACCAATGGTGAGTGCAATGCCAAGGAAAATCTTGCGTACATCGCTGCCCGAAAAACCAGTCGCTTTCAGGATAGCAATAGTATCCATTTTTTCATAAATCATCATATTTAGGATATTGTAAATGCCAAAACCCGCAACAATCAACAGCACAACCCCTACGGCGTACGAAATCAAAGTACGTACAAATCCGCCAGTCTCAAATTGTGAATTAGCCGTTTGAATATCTTCTGCATCACATTGAAAAAGTTGGGCGTATTGTTGGGCTACTTGGGGGGCAAGAGCGAGGTCTTTTAGTTTTACCTGAATATCTGTAACGTAATTATTGGGCACTCCGAGTAGTTTTTGAGCCGTGGCAATGGACGCAAAACTTTGCACTTTATCTAAATCTGCGATACCTGATTGAAAAAAACCGACCACTTTTAATGGCAAAAGTTCACCTTTGGAGGTAGTTACTTGCACTATATCGCCTACTTCGGCAAGTAATCTTTCGGCCAAACCTTTACCCAATATGATGCTATTACCTACGTTTTTTAAGTCGAGCGCGTTGCCTGTACGGACGTAATCATTGAAAAAATAGAATTCGCTTTCTGCCATAACATCAATACCACTCACCACGCCCGTGATGTCGATGGTGCCAGAGTTGTATAAAACTGGTGCGTTTATTTTGGGTGCAATGCCTTGTACACGAGGGTCGTTTCGGACAGCATCCATAATGGCCGCACTGTTATATATTTCCAATTTACCCCGACTGGATTTGACAGATTGGATAAAATTATACCCGTTTTTAAAGTCGTTGTACTGGTTAATCGGTTGGTTTTCATTGGGTTTTATATCATTAAACAAGCGAACATGCGGTGTTCGATTCAGTACCAAACCGTCCAAAAGATCGTTCAGACCGTTCATAAAACCAAGCAGCGCGATAAACATAGTAATGCTAAATGTGACACCAATGGCCGCCACTAGCGATTGCCTAAAGCGCGCAAAAAGCAGCGATTTTGCGATATCTACGATGAGTTTTAGGTTCATTTTGTAGGTTTTATGATGGTTTCAGAGGCTGTTAGACCGTGCAGTATTTCCACCTTTTGATAATCCATAAGCCCTATTTCAACCCGACGCTTTTCTTTGCTCTCCAGCATAACAAAGGAGTCGGCCAACAAGTAAGCACGCGGAATTGTTAAGGCACTTTCTTTTTCAAAAATCAAAATATTGGCTTCTGTTGTTAGGTTTGGGTATAAAACAGGTGGTTTTTTGGTAAAAGCGGCCTCAACCGTGAAGGTGCGCGAGCGTTCGTTCATAATTGGGTCAATTTTTGACACTGCCGCCTCGAATACTTGTTTTTTGTAACTATCAAAGGTAAGTAGCGCACGCAGCCCATTTTTAATCCGTACAATATCGTTTTCGTCAATCTGCAATTCTACCCAAAAATCATCAGCAGCCCCCACAACGGCCACATAAGTTTGAGGATTGACCACTTCGCCCACTTCTTTTGTGATACTATAAACGCGCCCATCAATTTTGCTGCGAATCGTGAAATCTTGTGCATTTTTTTGACTAATGGTCAGTTGCTTACGGCTTTGGGCGGCGGTAAAATTCAGTTGTTTTTTGAGATCATCGTACCGGAGCATTGTGGCCTCATAGTTACTAGAGGAGCCGATATAGGCCAATTCACGCTGTTCTAATTCTACTTTTGAGCCTATTTGTTGCGCCCACAACCCGCGTTGCCGATGTAGCATCAAGGAATCGTTGTGCATTTTGCTTTTTGCGGTTTGGACGGCGTTGCTCAGTTCCTCCAAACGTTCACCTCGGGTATTGAAAGCGGCAAAATCGGCGGCTAGTTTTGCATTATCGGATTGTAGTTTGGATATTTCATTTTCAATCGTAAAAAGCGGGTCGCCTTTTTTGACAAGGTCGCCTTCTTTTACCCAAATCTTTTGAATAATTCCGCTGACAGTAGAGAAAACCTGATACTGATTTTTGCTTTTTATAATGCCGGAAGCATACACAGATTCGGTAATTTTCTCTGTGGTGGGGCGTGTGTTTTCTGTTTTACTTTTGCAAGCAAACGGCGATACCGATACCCCGATCGCGCTCAAAAACAGGGCTACTTTTACTGCTTTTTTCATATTACTATTTGAAAACCAATCCATTGCATTTTTCCTCTTAAAAATAGGAGTATAAGATACAAAGGTATTGTTGATCGCTTCGGTAGTAGATGATGTAGGTCATCACAGCGTGTGATATTTGTTGATTGTTTTGGTGTTGTCCCTAAGGAAATTATGTAGGGAGACTGGATCGTCACACTAAAAATAAATGTGTCCTCTTGCTAAGTGTAAGATACACTTGGTGCCCTCTTATGCACTTTTGCAGTAAAAAAATGCGGTAAAAAAATCATTTGTGGTAAGTTTTCACCGCGTTTACGAAGGCGCGTACCCCTTCCAACGGTGTATCAGGATAAACCCCATGACCTAAGTTTACAATATGTTTTCCCCCAAATTGACGGATCATTTCGTGTGTGTTATGTCGTATTTCCGCAGGCGATGCATATAGATTACAAGGATCGAAATTGCCCTGTAACACTTGATGGCTACCCGTACGCGCTCGAGCAAAAGCAGGTGGTATATTCCAATCCAATCCAACTACCTGATAAGCCAATTCGCCCAAGTCTTCTAACGCAAACCATGCACCTTTTGCAAAAATGGTCTTTGGCACTTCTGGTAAAGCATCCGCAATTTGTTGTAAATATGGAATAGCAAAAATACGGTATTGCGCCGGGGTAAGTTCGCCCGCCCAAGAATCAAAAATTTGGAGTAGATCGGCTCCCGCTGCAATTTGGCCTTTTAGGTAAGCAATGGTGGTCGTCGTAATTTTTTGCAATAGCGCATGCGCCGCCTCCGGTTGTTGGTAGAGCATACGACGCGCCACAGAAAATGTTTTGCTACCACCACCTTCCACCATATAGGCGAAAATAGTCCAAGGAGCACCTGCAAAGCCAATTAACGGAATACGCCCATCAATCAGTTTTTTACTTTCAGCAATGGCATCCCACACGTACTCCAAATGAGCAGCGGCGGCCACACCCTCCAATAATTGATCGATATCCCCTTGATTTTCAATTACTTTTGGGAATTTAGGGCCTTTGGCCTCAATCATTTCATAGTCGAGCCCCATCGCTTCTGGCACTACCAAAATGTCCGAAAACACAATAGCAGCATCCACGCCAAGTTCATCAACGGGTTGCACCGTAGCTGTTGCTGCCGCTTTGGGTGTTTTTACAAATGCCTTGAAATCTGGAAAATTAGCGCGTAAAGCGCGGTATTGAGGCAAAATTCGGCCTGCTTGGCGCATCAGCCATACAGGAGGGCGCTCTACTTGTTCGCCGCGGGCAGCCCGCAAGAATAGATCATTTTGATAGTTCATATTGGGTACAAAGGTAGGTGGATTTTTAAGCCAAAAGGTGGACTGACAAAAAAATGACCTTAGATTAAGGAATGAGATTTAAGATAATTTTGCAAAATATCAAATAATTGCATCGTTCGATTGGTCTGAAACCCTTTTCCTGCTAATTGACCAACAGGCACAATACCGCGCACGGCATTTGTAAAAAACAACTCTTCGGCAAGTACTAGATCTTGTGGCGTAACGGCTAATTGCTGTACCTCCATATCGGCTTTTTGAGCCAATTCGAGTACCAATTCGCGCATAATCCCCGCTACGCAACCTTCCGTCAATGGAATCGTGTGCAATACGCCATTTTTCCACCAAAAAACATTACTACTGGTTGCCTCACAAACGCGGCCGGTGCTATTAAGTACAAGCCCATCGTCCCAACCCGCTTTACGCGCCTCTATGGCTGCTTGCACATAACGTGGGGCATTGAGGGTTTTTAGACCCGAAAAATCGTCGATGGGCAAGCGCACACGGTCGCAAACACCAATTTGTAGCGGTTTGGTCACCCATTCTAATAGCGGAGAAGGCAGTTTAGTCGCTGTGCATAAGCATTGCGGTGTATTGTCTTCCGGAAAATACAAACCACCTTCGGAGCGATAAACCGTAAGTCGGACACGCGCATTTAATGGGCTAATTTTAGCGATTTCCGCTTCAAAAAAGGGGGTATCCCAATTGTCGGGCACCTCAAAGCCGAGTATTTCCATCCCTTTTTTCAAACGTGTGATATGCCGTTCCAATAGTGGCGCGGTGCCATTAACGACACGGAGCGTTTCAAAAATAGCATCGCCATAAAAGATAGCGCGTTGGTAGGAGAGCATACTTGTAGCGCGTTATATCTTCAACTCGAAACAGCCAAGATCTGGAAATACTGGATCGCGATCGCGGTTTTCCAAGTCTTTAAGGATATTTTGCAAAGGTGCTGCAAAGCCGCTGGCCTTGGAACGGAGGGTATCCAAATAGTAATTATCGGCGTTTGGATCGACAAAAATGGTATCCTTAGACTCCAAGTTTAAACATGGCTGACAATGATCTAAGAAATCGGGGGTTGCATTGGGTTTGAGTAGGTCTTTTGCGCGAACAATACAATTTTCAAATTTATAATTAAAATTAGTGGGATTGTCTTCCCGATCAAACAGCGTAAATTGATCTATTCTACTACCAAATAGGATACAATTTTTAAAAAAAGCATTGAGCCGATATAAAGAGTAATTGGTACAAGTAACGTCTTTGCAGAGGGTATTACCGAGTTTTACAGCCTCGCCATCTACGCCATAACTCGCGGCGGTGCAATAACTAAAATTATAATCACCACCATATTCCAATTGGATACAAAACCCTGTATTATCGCGAAATAAGCAATTTTCTGCATTAATCGTAGCGTGAAAACCGATAATTCCGCTGCCTGCCGTATTATAAATCTGACTATTTTTGATGGTCAAGTCCGAAGCAGAATCCACCCTAACCCCGATAATACTATTACGGATGATACAATGTTCCATCAGGTGTCCTTGTGTACCTGCTTGCAACCAAATGCCTGTCCATTGTCCCGGTTCGTCTTTGAATTCCGCTTCCAAACGGTCGCTTTCAAAGATAACCGGATTTTCTTTTGTGCCTTCTACGATCAGTTTTCCATTGCCCGTAAAGATGAGTAATCCATCGTTATAATAACCCAATTCATTTTTTTCGTTGAAAAACTTCGTGAGGCCACCGTGTATATACACCCGTGTACCTGCCGGCATACGCACTGTACAATCGTCAAATGCCACTACACCATATATTACATACGGGCGTGGATCATCCCAAATGGTCTCTCCGCCGTTGCATCCCAACAGCGTAACGCTATCCGCATAAAAGCGCGAAGGGATATAATTGGCATTTTGTCCCCATGCTTCCAAGACTACCTTTTGGGTATTGCCATTTGTTTCAAAAATAATATTTTCATCAATCACAAATGGGCTGGCGGAAAGCGGCTGATTGGGATTAATCGTCACCTCAGCAAAGATATACATGCTGTCTTTTGGTGCAATTTCAAGATCCGTATGGCTATCGGCGGGTATGCCGTCCACATTGATATTGAAACGGGATTGGCTGCCTTGTTCCAAGTATATTTTGGAAATTTTGATACTTTCCTTGTGCGGGTTATACACCTTTAGGATACGCGTTGCGGAGCCAAGTTGGGTAAAAACGGTATCAAAGCGAAGTGTATCCGTTGAGAAAGAAATACTATCTTCAGGATTTGTTGTGAAACGCTCTTTTCGGCATGCTGATGTGTATAATACAATACCAATCAGCAATATAGATATTTTGAAAAATAAAAATTTTATATTCAATGTTGTGTGTTTTTTTAATGTTAATACCTAAACTACCTCATTAGCACCATTTTCCCGATGCCATTTTTAAAGAACCCATCCACAGCGGTGGTTTCAAAAAACTCGAACGGTGTACCATCGGCTTTTCGTGCACTTATTTTGTAGAGATAAACGCCATTGGCCAATTGGTCACCAAATTCATCTTTTCCATTCCAGCAGAATTGGCTTTGGTGCGTACCAGCCTGCAATGGCCCAAATTCTTGCTCGGTCACTTCGCGTACTATTTTACCAGATACGGTCATAATGAGTATCTTGAATTGTGTTGGCGTTTCGAGGCCAGTCATGGTATAGTAGAAGCAAGTCGAGGTCGAAAATGGATTTGGGTAATTGAGGATATTGGAAATAGAGGACTTATTAAACACCCTAAACGTAACCGAATACGCAATTGACCCTGACACATTGCCAGTAATATCGCGCCCCTGTATGATGAGTTCGTAAGTGCCATCTTCTTCGAAATAAGGCCGCCATTCTATACGTGCTTCGTTCTTTTTGTCCAAATTAGCCGGATTAGCGGGTATAAATACGATACTTGGGTCACTAAGTGGCAACATAATAGACGTTCCAGCGGGTGTTATTACTTTTATTTCAAACGAACTGGTATCGTCCATTAAAAGGAATTTATTATCGTCTTTTAAAGCGATTACGATTTCGGGTTTTGGCGAAATAATATCACCATCCATGAGGCGATTACCGTCAAAAGTGACGTTGAGCAACGGATTCCGGTTGTCTTTGCGCACAAAAAACGGTTGAATGGCCACATTATTGGCGTGCGTGAGTTCGGGTTGGTCATTGTCGGGATTGACATCAATGAGTAACCTTTGTTCACCATTGAGGGTTTTGGTATCAATTTTAACGTAAGCGTTTAAGGTATCACCTTGCGCCAATGGTTTTACTTTTTGTACGACGACCTGGTTATTACCCGCTTGGTTTTCAACGCGGTATTTGACGGTCAATGTATCGAAATTAGCATTAGAAATATTCGCAAAAGCGATACGAGCCGTCATAGGTTCACCTCTTTCGAGGGTATCAGCATAGAACTCGAATTTAGCCAATGGGTGTAACGCGCCTTCAGGTACGGGTTCGTACAAGACACGGATATAATCGAGCGGTGTTATTTTGTGGTTAACGGTATCGAACAGGTGGTACGAAAGGCGCAAATGGGGGAATATTTTTGCATCAATCCAGTTAATTGCCGTATCGGTAGGGGAGGAGAGGGTCATCAAAAGGGTATCTGGTTGGTTTTGGCGGAGTCCATAAACCGTTAGTGATGTTTCATTCCGTGGGTCAAGTTCGGGTGCAGGACGGTAATGGAGGCTGTTCCAGGCTTTAGTTGGCCCAATTTTTCGAGATTCCATTTTTCCAGTGAACCACGGTGCTTCATAATTTCTTCTGATTTCAATATCTTTTCCAGGTGTATCCAAAATAGTATCTATGGGTACGAAACTGGCATCATTCTTTTTAAAAATCATACCATACGCAGGTGGCACATTGGGATAATTGGCCAAGCGGCGGATATGTTTTGCCCCAAGTTCTTCAAAGGTTTGGAAGAGGTTTTTGCCATAGGTAATGGAATCATTTGCCCATAATTCGGGAGCAATACCGAGTTGGTCAAAACTAGGATTACCCATCAAAACGCCCACAACTGCATTATCGGGAATATCATTTTTGATAAATTCCATCAAACCAATGCGTTGGAGCGAATCCGTTGGGTCAAAATGGAAGAAAAACTTAGCAAAATGATTAGGAACTGGATTATGTGGCCCACCTGCTGGATTCGGAATGAACCGACCTGTGGCAGGGTTATGCACCATTAAACCAATACCTTTAGCAAATCCATGAATAGAACTCAATTGGAAATTAGTTAAAAGACCTTCTCCAAAACTATTTAAAAAACCTGGGAAAGTACCACCATCGCGGTAACTAATCCGCACCAGGAGGTAATTGGAATTGTCCGAAAAATCTATTGCTCGTGTAGCATCATTGGCGCTAATATTCTCGCGAAGGTTCATTTTATACTGCCCATAATCGGATTGGTTCCAGCCCGATTTGCTCCCTTCTAAATAAACAAAAGAACTGGATTTCCAGGGAATTATTCCATTTACGCTGCTGTCTCGGGCCACACGCCAATACAATACGGTACTATCGGCCACACCAAGATCAAGTTTCCACTCCATTAATCCACCCGATTGTACAAATGACTTGCTCTTCTTAAAGGGCGAATTAAACGACTCCAATGTATCCAATTCAAACAAATAGCGGGTCGAAATGGCATTTGATTGTCCAACATTTACCGATCCGTACAGGGAAATATTTTTCTTGCCCACAATGGCATAGTCTGGTGGAAAAACAGGTTGAATATCATTGGAATAGAAATAAACCTCAGTACCTTCTTCACCTGTCCCACTCACCAATTTATTGTTCAGTTCGGCGGCTGCGGGCATTTCTGTCACTGAATTATCGCTATCTACCGTTAAAAAAAAACGGTGGTAACCCGTTGCTGGATCAACGCTTGGGATGGTATATTTCAGGGTAGAACGAAGCCCGGGCGCGTCAACAGTATCACGTAATATAGTTTTGAGCGTATTATCTGCTTGTTTTTCTTCTACTTTGACGGTCATTTGAGTAGGAATATTTTCGCCAATATTTACTACATCAAAAGCAAGATCATAACTTGGTGCATCGGTGGGTATTGGATTCGGATCAAAAGTAACCGTAGGCGGATCCAAAACATAATCGGGGCCAATGGCTGGTGTGATATTGATATTGGGATCGCCTTGCAACGTATATTGCTGTAACAGCGTGATCACCGCTGGATCGCTATTGTTTTTTAGTGCTTCGATGGTTGCTTGTGTGGCTGCTCCAATAGATTTGCCATAACTACCACCGCCGAGTTGGGTATAATAGCTTTTGCTGTAGGTATGTAAGGCGTGGATAAAACCATAATTGATAGCAGCAGAATAAGCAATAGAGCCTCGGTTGGGCGTAAGGATATAATCTTCGCCAAGTCCTTTCGTCGGCAAAGAACAAGTACCTGTGAAGCACCCTAAAATCATTAAATAAGGGTACTTTGGGCGGTTTTGGTAGTTACTCGGTTCGCCAATATCATAATCAACAATATTAGGCCCGGAGTGACCAAAAACCATCCAAAGTGCAACACCATCATTGACAAATGATTTTAGTTCGTCAAAAGCGGAAGTTTGCACGGGATCAGTCGATTTTTTGGCAAATTTGCGTATATCAGCACCAAATCGATTATTCTCTAACACGCTGCCCATGTCATCGGAGTAATATTTAATGGTCGCGGCCTCATTTGGCGTTCCTCCACAAGCATGGATAACGCGCTTCATCCATGCCCGCTCCGCCAATGTTTGGCCACTTTGCTGGCGATTAGATTCAAAATCCTTGACTTTATCTAGGTAATATTTAATCTCTACGGGTTGGGTTACCGCAATACGTCCCACCGTAAGAATCGGTTTATCCACTTTACCATGTGGCATCAGGTAGCATAAATCAACTGATGGGAAACCAAACATAGGTACATAATGCAAAGAATCGGCCAATGTACTCAAGGTATTGAACTGTCGTAAACTATTGTAATCCAATCCTTTACCAATCATCATCAACGAATTTGCAATCGGCCATTCCCGCTTGATATAATGGGTGAAATTCTGGATAGCGAGCGGGTGGCTAAATACCCCAAATCCAAATTGTTCGTACAGTTCGGTCACATCCACAATGGCCACCTGATGGCTACCGCCCACAAAACTGCTGCGGTAATTGGCGTAATCTTCCACGTGATTAGCACCGTTATTAAGTGGATCTTTGTACAGTTTGGGATGGGAAATAATAATCAAATCAGCGGCCTGCTCTTGGGCATAATTACGAAATTGCACCGATTTTAAACTCGTAATCGCTTTAATGCCTTGGTTCGGAGCCACCAACACCAATTGACGTTCGGTACTGCTACCTGATAAACGCGCCTGTACCTGACCATTTTGAATATTACAAACCAAACGCGCACGATTGGCCAAATCATACAAAATAGGATTGCCTCCGCCAGTATTGAAATTATTGATTTCCAAATACTTATCTTGTGTAGAAGATTCAATGGAAAACCGTGCTAAATTACCCGGAAAATTAAATGTACCCGGATAGCGCACCTCATAACCTGATAAAAAATTGCGATCAATAGGGCTTGCCAAACCATTCAATTTGATATTGAGTGCGGGTGAAATAGCAGATACGGGCAATTGAAAAGTCCGATCAAAAATTTTCCATCCAAAAAAACTATCCAATGCAAATTCGGTACCATTGAGCAATAATTGTAAATTGTGATAATTTTGATTGGCACCATATCGAATCCTGCAACTCGCCTCAGAAGGGCCGCTCGAATATAATTCAACAGGAGTAAATGTAAAATCAGCATTAACTGTAGGAGGGCTGCTAAAACCATCGCCATTGTACCAAGAATAAGTTACATTGGAGGCTATTTCCCGTTTGGTAAATACATTAGTAAATAAATTGAGGCTAGTGCGCCAACAATATGCTTCCGGTGCAGGCAAGTTGCTCAGGTTATTGGTCAAGTTACTGTAACGAACAGCCGTGGTATTCGTTTCTTGTACTAAAAAATAAGCCGTGGTATCGCTATACAAGCTATACCACGGATTTACCATATCCTCATTTGGGTTTTCAAAAAGATGCCGATCTACCTCTGATCTATTTTTTTCGCCCCAAAACTCTATAAAATCAGTAGCCGTAAAATTACCATTTGTGGAAGTAAAGATAGGAGTTTGCTGACCATTTCGGTACAAGCGCCAATCTGCCCCCGAAATACTGCCCGCTGAGATTCCTGCCGATATAAGTGCATCGTAACCGATACGATACACACCATCTTCATTTACCTTTATTTTGTAGTAAGATTTACTGTAATCCAGCCATTCGTTGCCGTATAAAGTATCTTGTCCTACAATGATTTGGGCGTTCAAAATATGGACGCAGTAGTTAAAAAGCAGAAAAAGTAGAATCGTTTTTTTCATATAAGCAGATCAATTTGCGAATTATAACCCAAAGGTACGTGTTGTTGGGCATAAATATCAGGACACCATTTCCATTTATCCATAATGTCCTGACACCGACTACTCGAAGCGCCGTTTGAAGAACCAAGAGTTATCGTTCAACGTAAATCCAAGGGTCATTCGGATATAATTTTCGGAAATGGCAGTGCCGTGGCCCATTCTCCCTCCTTCTAAACTTAAATTGATAAAAGAAGTTTGCTGGCGCGGCAAAATTAATGGGAATCCTAAACCAAAAGTAGCACCAAAATCTGTCAATTGTTGGCCATTCAAAGACCGTGGATCTTGGCGGTAATAGCCACCAAAGCGGTAACGAACACGTTTTAAGTAACGGTTATACGACAAATTATCGGGAATAAATTCCAAACCAGCGGCTACAGCAAAAGTCGTTTTGAGTTCGCCTGGATAAGCCTCGTTCTCGTAACTGTCCCAGTTTTCCAATGTACCCTGCGCGCCTATCTTAAACTTATCGGCCTTAACATATTCAATACCGAGGCTAATAGTGGAAGGCAATTTCACCGTTTTGCTTACTCCTTCTGAAATACTCAAGGTATCAGGATCGATATATTGGCCATTTTGTATGTCTTTGCCCCGACTGCGCAAACGCACTTCATCCGCAGTTGCTTTTAATGTGTGGTTACCCTCGGCAGTCAAGCCCAGTGTGATCCATTTTGTAGCAACATCTTTATCCGCTTCGGATCTTTTCAAAATGATTTCGTGTTGCACACCAGTATTATAGACAAAGCCACCCACAGCGTATTGGTTAAAGAAATTATCTTCAAACGTCAGCAATGAATCCACAAAATTGGTGGTGTTTTCGTATTTTGAACGGCCAAACATCCATCCAGCGGTTACCCCAAAAGAAGTATTTTTATACTTAGCACCGCCATGCCAAGCCAAGCGATAAGTGCCACCTGTTCCTTCAAACTGGCTATTAATGATACCAAGATCATCCCGCTCAATAGTATCCCGTGTTTCTACTGAATAACCCACCAAACTATAAGGTGTAAGCGAAACGCCCATACCACGGCGCCAATTGGATTTCTTACGGTCTAACGCCTCGTTGATCGGGCTTTTCAGCGTAAATCCCAAAGCGAAATAGGCTAAATTGCCACTCCAAGTATTCAAAGTAGATGTACTGCTTTGAAAACTACTATTTTGTGCAAACAGACCCGTTTCCAACGAAGTAGAGCGCAAGGACGCAAAAGAGGCCGGATTTGCCAAATTAAGGTGGTAAGGATCACTAAAAGCGGTAGTGAGTCCTCCTTGACCCGCCTGTGCTGCGAAATAGCGCGGCGCAATATTGCCCAAGCCATACAGTGTATAAGGCGAGTTCAATTTAGGTTGTGCTAATAATGCACAGGAGAATAGGCAAAAAAGGACTGAAAAACAGTTTCTCATCATTATTTTAAGTGTTACTAAAGTGCTTAATGTTTAGGTCTAATATTTCGTTTAAACCAATTAATGTCAAGTCGTTTTGAACAACCTGACGTGTAAAAGAAAGGTATTTATTTAAAAATTCGGCGTCGCCGCCAGTTAGTATTACGGACAATTCACTACCCAATTCCGAGGCATACAGTGCATAAAAGCCCTGTATTTCAAGGATTGTGCCCCGGAAAGCACCATTTTGCAGTGCAGTTTCGGTACTATCGCCCACGGCATTTGGCGGCATATCCAAATCCACTATGGGCAATCGGGCTGTAAAATGTGCCATGGCTTTGGTGCGCATGAGCAGTCCCGGAGCAATATTACCGCCCAAGAATCGGCCATCGGCAGTGAGCAGTTCGTATTTGATACAAGTACCGCCATCCACGACGAGGCAATTTTGTTGTGGAAACAACGCCATTGCACCAGCCACTGCTGCTAAACGATCTTTACCGAGTGTTTGCGGCGTGCGGTAAGTGTTAATAAAAGGCAGAGGAGTATCGGCGGAGAGTTCGACCAGATGAAAATGATGGCTTAAAGAGGCCACAAAAACGGGGTCATGTGCTGCTACCGACGATATAATGAGGTATTTTGCGTCAAAATGGTTGGCTAGGTCAATGATTTCTGTGGTAGAAAACTGTCCTTTTGCCACCTTTTCGAGGAGGTTTTTGTGTTCAAAAATCCCAATTTTGGTTCGGGTATTGCCAATATCGATCGCCAGTTTTCTCAAAGCGGCGCAAATGTACGATGAAAAGCGCTATTTTAATTTTTTTTTCCACAGTTTTGGATTATATCAAGGTTCAGATTACCTTTGCGCTTCCTTTTGGATCGGACCTTAGCTCAGTTGGTTAGAGTGCTTCCTTGACATGGAAGAGGTCACTGGTTCGAATCCAGTAGGCCCGACTTATTATGTTCGATTTCGAGAAACTGGAAGTATATCAGGTTGCCCGTAGTTTAAATAAGGACGTATTAAGGTTCATATTTGAAAACACCGTAATTGATTTACAAATCAAGGAGCAATGGAAGCGCAGCAGTATGAACTCTGTGCTTTTGCTGGCCGAAGGGGTCGGCAGAATGACGGATGCAGATAAGCGTACGTCTTTTACGTTTGCCCGAAGCGCGGTGTACGAATGCGTTGCGATTTTGCACTTGGTATCAGATTTGGGTTTGTTGGAAGGCAGTATTTATCAAGATTTTTATAACCGATACGAGCAGTTGTCGAAGATGTTGTTGGGGATGTATCGGAGTAAGTCGTAGGAAGTTTATTTTAACATTTAAAATTTAACGTTGGATATTTAATATTTTTTTAATTTTAAATGTTGAATTTTTAATTTTAAATGTTAAAGTGTTAAGAGCGGGATGTAGCTCAGCCCGGTAGAGTACACGTCTGGGGGGCGTGTGGTCGCAGGTTCGAATCCTGTCATCCCGACTAGGTTTTTTTGTAGAGGAGTTGCGCGGGAGCGTGACTCCTTTTTTTGTCCCCCTTTCCTGTTTACGCGACGAAATACCTGCAAATTCTATTCTGACAATTTATTAATAATTGAGATTTTGCAAAGCAAGCATTCACAACCATCATCAAAAGTTATGACATCTATCAAACTTTCATTAAACAAGAAGGGCGAACTCAGACGGTAATTACCCGTTGGTGTTAAGTTCAATTTGTCTCTGTTTTTATCATTTTGGCTAACTTTCTTTTATATGATTACCCTCACTCATAGATTG
>JBEAVK010000180.1:0-16142 GCA_041160955.1 Bacteroidota bacterium | reverse complement strand
GGAGATCTGTACAACACAAATAGTACTTATGCTTGGAAATCGGGGAACAACAATGTTGAAAAAAAGATTGATTATATTTTTGTTTGGGGGCAAAAGAAAGCAATGAGCGATGCCGCTAATGTGCAATTGCAGCAATATTATACATTAGTTTATTCGTCTTCTGATGAAAATATAAAACTATATGAATTGGCTAAATAATGAAATTGAGTATGTAGCAAAATAGAGTCAAAGCATTGAAATTGAGAGAATTACCTCTTCGTTCAGCATGAATTTAGAATGGAAGAAATGTCATGCTCCGATTCTGTCATGTACTCAAATAATAAAATATATGACTTCGGAGAAGTCCAACCTTTGTAAAAAACATCTCGAATGCCTCAAATGACTTCGGAGAAGTCTAACATTTGTAAGGGCTTTAGTCTGAGCGGCTCGTATCGCACAAAATGTGGGGTGGACTATTTTACAACAAATGTTGGACTTCTCCGAAGTCGTGGATCAGATCTCATTACTAGAGTATCTAACAAAATAGAGTCAAAGCATTGAAAAAGGCTGCTTAATCTTATTTAAGTGTTCACAGTAATGAGGATGTCCATTGTAGAGCATTAATTTTGTAATCCTTTATTGATTGTTCTTTAGTTCCTAAATATATTTAAACCTAACCTATTATGTATCCATTTAAATTAGTACCCTTATTTGCGATCCTTTTTGCGATCAGTAGCCCCAATTATTCCATCGCAACACTGCATATCGACACGATTCCCGATCTGACGGAACAAACCAAAGCCAAAGACATTTTGAGGTTACCATCCGGCAAATTGATTGAAGTAGAAATGGTGGAAGAGGTAAGCGATGAAGAAAGCCCAGAGGAGATGGAAACCCGTAGAGGCAGTGAGTTCTCTTGTGTAACACCTATTTTTGCAGGTAAAGTACGCAAGTTTTCCAAAACTATACCTCATTCCGGAGGCCGTTCCAAGTCCTTTAAAAGCATTGCGGATCTGCTCAAATGGCTACCTTCTGATTCCTCCATGAAGTTTCGTACCCCTAAAATTGACAGAGGCGAAAATAGCCAACGGGTAGCAGAGGAGCAGAGAAACATCATCTTAAAAAAGGTGTATATCGTATCCATCTATCGCGTAGAAGACAACGATTTTCACGTTGTGTTATGCGATATTCCCATTTATGACGGTAAAGCAGCCTTGTTTACTGCCGAAATAAGTGGCCTGCCAAGTGCAGATCAGGCATCGAGCAGCACCATGAATGAGTTGGAAAATGTGCGAGAAGCCATTACCAAGCAATTGGGCGACCTCAATTGCGGACGTACTTTTATGTTTAAAAAGGGCGGTCTGCCCGTTAAAGTAAGAGGTTCTTTGTTTTTTGATATTCACCACGCGGGACAAGTACATGGGCGACAAGGCTTGCACCCCAAATCGGCTTGGGAAATTCATCCTGTTACAAAATTTGAATGGTTGGAGGAGTAATGACTGGCCGCTTTAACGACGCACCATATCCGCCACCGCTTTTACCCATGCCGGATGATCGTTCAAACTCGGTACCAAATCAATATGTTCGCCGCCCCATTCCTGAAACTCCTCGTTGTACTCATCGGATATTTCGATGGTGGTTTCGAGGCAATCTGATGTGAATGCTGGGCAAAAAACGAGCAAACGTTTGGCTTTTTTTACTTTTGCTAAATCCTCCAATACTTGTATGGTATAAGGTTGTATCCACGGGTCGCGTCCAAGTCGGCTTTGGAACGAAATAGTGTATTGGTCTTTGCGCAAGCCCAGCCGCTCTACCAGCGCATAGGTAGTGGCGTGGCAAAGCGCGGAATAGCAATATTGGTTCACAGAGGTCAATGTTTCGCAACATTTATCCACTTTAAGGCAATGGTTGCAATCATCGGCTTTACGCATTTGGCGTTGTGGCAGGCCGTGGTAACTAAATAGGACATGATCGTAGGAATTCAGGTCAAATTGCTTGGAATTTTCCACAAAAACATCCAACATTGGCCCATGAGTGGCGTATTCACTGATAAACTCCACCGAGGGAATGACCTGCTGGCGGCTTAGTACGCGCATCACTTCTTCGTGTACCGAACCAGTAGATGCGCTGGCATAATGGGGAAAAAGTGGAAAAACGACTATTTTTTTCACTTTGGCTTGCATCATTTTGGCAATGGCGGATTCGATGGAGGGGCTTTGGTAACGCATGGCCAATTCTACCATATACTCTCCTCCCAGTTCTGCTTGTACGCCATTGACCAAGGCAACACCATTATATTTCAAGGGCGACCCTTTTTCTGTCCAAAGTTTTTTATACAATTTTGCGCTTTGGCCGGAGCGAAAAGGCACAATAATACCCCGTACAAGTATATTTCTTGCAATTGCATTAATATCAATCACCCTAGGATCGAGTAAAAACTGTTTTAAATAGCGATAAACTGCGCTACGTGTAGGTGCATCAGGTGTGCCCAGGTTGACGATAAGTATGCCAGTCATGTGTCGAAAAAAATGATATTAATCGTTAAATTGTAATTTGGATAGGCTGCTGTATGCGCCGTCTTCCAATTGTGAAAGGACATCGTGCGTACCTTGTTCCACAATTACGCCGCCTTCCAATACATAAATACAATCGACCTCGCGGATGGTTGACAGTCGATGTGCAATAATGATACTCGTGCGGCCTTCCATCAACCGATTGAGGGCTTCTTGTACCTGTTTTTCACTTTCAGAATCAAGGCTTGATGTTGCTTCGTCGAGGAGCAGTATAGCAGGGTCGCGCAAGATCGCGCGTGCGATGGCAATCCGTTGCCGTTGTCCGCCAGAGAGTTTGATGCCGCGTTCGCCTACAATCGTATCCCATCCGTCGGGGAAAGAGAACACAAAATCCCAGGCATTGGCCTTGCGGAGTGCTGCTGTTACCTCTTCATCGGGAGCATCGGGTTTGCCGTATAGCACATTTTCTTTGATGGTACCGCCAAAGAGGATGACTTCTTGTGGTACAATGGCGAAATTATTGCGGTACGAAGCAAGATCAAAATCGTGGATATTAGTACCTTCCAGTGTAATTTTGCCACTAATAGGGTGGTGGAATTGGAGCAGCAATTGCATAATGGTCGATTTTCCTGCGCCAGATTGACCCACCAAAGCCACTTTTTGACCAGATTTTATATTCAAACTTACCCCTTTCAATACAGGCACATCGCTGCGGGTAGGATAAGAAAAGTAGATATTGTCGAATTGAATATTCCCTTTAATATTATTCGCTGGTAGGTTTACTTGTGGTCGTATTTGAACTTCGGAAGGTGAATTTAATATTTCACGAACGCGCTCGGTGGCACCCACTGCCCCCACCAATTCGGTATAAAAATTACCCAATCCAGCAATAGCAGCCCCAATCACTGCTGTAAAAGTAACAAATGAAATGAGTTGTCCTGCCGAAATTTCACCACTTTGCACCAAACTCATACCCGTCCAAATCACAAAAAACAACGCACCAAACAACACCGTAATAATAAAAGTAGCGAAAAGTGCGCGGCCATAAGCATATTTCATCGAAACACCAATGACGCGATCATTGGCAACTTTATAGCGGTTGCTTTCAAACAACTCATTGGTAAAGGCTTTAACGGCGTAAATACTTTGGAGTGTTTCGTCCAAAATCGTATTTGTTTCGGCCAATATACCCTGGCGTTCTTTTGATAGTTTTCTGATGCGTCGGCCAAATATCATCGCACCAATTACAATAATCGGAAAAACAGCCAACATTACACCCGCCAATTTAGGCGTTTGAAAGGCCAAAAAGCCAATACCACCCACCAAAATAATAATCTGACGGATAATCTCGGCCAAAACAAAATTAAGGGTATTGTATATTTTTTCAATGTCATTGGTCATTCTGCTTACCAATTCCCCCACACGGCTTTTTTCAAAAAATACAATAGGTTGAGTAATGAGTTTTTGGTAAACAGCCTTCCTAATATCCGCCGATGTATTTTCGCTTACTTTGGCAAAAAGTGTTACCCGAAAATAGGAAACAAGCCCCTGAAAAACCAAAACGACCACCAAAATGACCGCAATTTGTGATAAATCCAATTCGATCGGCACTTCTTTACCCTGAGCCACATCCAGCATCAGACCCACGATATACGGGAATATCATAAATACTGAACTAGAAAGAAATAGCAAAACAAGCCCAATGATATAAGGCCATCGGTAAGGCAATACATACTCGAAAATACCAAGTGCTTCCCGAAGGCTGCTCATTTTCAACTTCGGTTTTTGTTCTTCTTCTTTATGATCCATGTCTTAGGTTTACAGTGTATTTAATTCAAACTAACAGGAAAATGAACGTTGTGTTCAATGTGTTTGCGTTACAGGTTTTCCTTTTATACGGCTATTGGCAATATCTTTCATTGTTTTTACTGGAATTGCGATGCATTTTTTCTCCATATAATCAAGCATTTCTTGTACCAATGCCTGTGTATCTTGATCCAATCCAGCAAATCGGTCAGCAAATACGAAGTCAATCGTTCGGGCTTTTACCATTTTAATTTGATCGATCATTGGGTGCAAAGATCGCTCTACTTGCCGTTCGTGCCAAAGGTTTTTAAACGCCAATACACGCTCCGTAACCAGAATTTCCGCGCTTTGACGCGCTTGCTCCCTATGCGCCAAATGCTCAACGGCCATTGATTTAAGTCCTTCTATTTCAATAAAATGTGTAGGAAATGAAGAGGGGACATCAGCGGCCACATTGTTAGGAACGGAAAGATCGGTCAGTATTTTTGTTTGTGGATCGTTGTGGATAATTGCGGCGTATAATGCTTTTGTAATAATGGGTTGTACTGCGGCTGTACACACCACCAAGGCATCAAAAGGGGCTGCGAGATGTGGCAGTTCGTCCAAATGTGCGGCTTTTCCTTGGGTAAAATGCGCGGCTATTTTTTGTGCTTTCTCGAGTGTTCTGTTAAAAATAGTGACTTGTTGGAAACCGTCTTTTGCCAAAAACTTGGCCAATAGTTCATTGGTAGCACCCGCACCTACTAAAATAATATGATGGTGGGTTTTCAGACCTCGGTTTTTCATAGCTTGATAAGCCAAAGCAACAACGGAAAGGGCTTTTTCGCCAATACCCGTTTCCGTAAATACCTGCTTAGATACCTCAATGGCTTGGGCAATGAGCAACCTAAAGTGATCGCCAGTAAGACCCCATTGGTGACATTGGTCGTATGCCTGGCGCAATTGGCGGATAATTTCGCGTTCGCCCACCACAAGACTATCCATAGAAGCCGCTACTTCAAAAATATGTCGAACAGCATCGCCTCCATTGTACAGGTGCAATTGGTGCGCCAAATGCGCTGTTTGTGCAGCCGAAAGCAATGGATTCAAAACTTGAACAAGACCCGATTTTATCGTGTTTGCATCCTGTGGTTGGTTGCTATAAAAAGCAAACATCACCCGATTACAGGTATGGAGACAAAAAAACTCTTCCCAGCCAAAATGACATTTTAATGCCTGAAGGCGATCAAAAAGATCTTCTTTTGCAGGAATTAATTGTCCGATGGCATCTAATGAAGCAGTTCGATGCGTAAGTGTTATGAGGTGGTAACCTTGCAGCATAATTTTCTGACGCGCTAAGTAAATACATACAAATGACGTGGCGCAAAGGTAAAAGGTTGGCTACTAAACCATTGTCACTGGATTGTAAAGGTGTCGTATCGGTGCTTATTTGGACAAAATCCAGATAATATTGATGTTTGTCATTCGGAGTTATTTTGGTGATATATTGTATGGTTTTTACAATAACAGCGCATAAGGTACACAAAGTATAGCGTTGATTTTTTTCACCACAAAGTGCACAAAGCGTAGGGTTGATTTTTTTCACCACAAAGTACACAAAGTTCACAAAGCGTAGGGTTGATTTTTTTTACCACAAAGTGTACAAAGTTCACAAAAGCGTAGGGTTGATTTTTGTGCCCTTTTGTGGTAGAAAAAGTGTATGCTACGCCCACGCTAAGCCTTTGTGCACTAAAAAAAAGCGAAGCGCCTACGCTACGTCTTTGTGAACTTTGTGTACTTTTGTGGTAGAAAAAGTGTACGCTACGCATATAAATCAACATTTTATACATTAATTTTGTATAAAATAAAAAATACTTCATGGCAAAAAAATATCTATTATATTTACTAACCGTATTTTCACTTTTCGGTTGCACACAAGAGCAAGCGTCACGAAAACTAGGTTTTTATTATTGGAAAACCGAACTACACATTACCCCGTTTTTGGCCAATTATTTGGAACAAACCCACGCAGATCGTTTATTTATCAAATTTGCCGATATTGCCCGCAACCCAACAACAGGCGAAATAGAACCTTATGCCTTATTAGTAGCCGATACAGCAGGCTTGGCAGTAAAAGACATTGTGCCCTGCTTTTTTATCACGAACAGCGTATTTCAACACACAGACGAAAGTACTCTTGGTTGGCTTTCGGAAAGACTATTAGAATCGCTAGAAAGTGTAGGTGCACAATGGGGAAAAAAAACACAGCAATGGCCAGAAATACAGTTGGATTGCGACTGGACTACCACCACAAAAACAGCCTATTTCTCTTTTTTAAAAAAGGTAAAAACCCATTTACCAAACACCATCCTCAACGTAACCATTCGTTTGCACCAATACGATAATCCTACCCAAACAGGCGTTCCGCCCGTCCAGCGCGGCACCTTAATGTGCTATAATACAGGCAATATTGAAGATAAAAATGCTCAAAATTCGATTTTTAGCCTAGCAGATGCCTCCAAATATCGACCTGATGCCGCGTATCCTTTACCATTGGATTTGGCACTTCCCATTTTTTCGTGGGCATTGGTGTATCGCGCCGGTGAGTTATGGCGTATTATTCCAGAGTGCCACGAAACCACCTTTTCGGATACCACAAAATTTAAAAAAAACGCACACCTTTTTGAAGTACAAAACGCCTGTTTTGTAGGCGGACATTTGTTGCGCCCGCAAGACGAAATTCGGGTAGAAACCTGCACACCGCAACTATTGGAATCGGGGAGGAGTTATTGGAATACAATTCAATTGGCTTCCGATGCTACTGTGTTGTTTTATCATTTGGATAGTTTGGCGGCGGTGCGGTTTAGTGTGGAGGAATTGGAGCGGATAAAAATTTAAGTACTTAAACCGCATAAATCAAGTATGAGAAAATCATCATCATTTACCTACTTTGAATATAAGCCCAATTCGAGTACCAACATTAGGAATACTTTTTATTTCAAGATTTCCCTGATTCAGTAGCATGAGATCTCTAGTGAGTGATAATCCTAATCCAGAACCTGGTTCGCCTTTGGTACCAAGGCGAGTATATCGGATAGAAGGGTCTAATATTTTAGGAATATCCGTTTCATTGATAGGCTCACCCAAATTTTGGATATAGAGAACACCTTCTTTTTCATTTTTGGAATAGTAATCAATACTCACTCCGCCATTTACAGGTGTAAATTTGATGGCATTTCCTATTACATTATTAATAATTAGCCTTACGTGTAGGATATCAGCATAAATTAAATGCGCTTCAACAAGTGTATTTTCAAAGTTAACATTTTTTTTGATTGCATTTGGGGCATGTAAATCAATTTGAGTGTTAACAAGTTGGGTCAAATCAAATAATTCTGGATATGCTTTAAGTTCTTGTTGTTGATTTTGAGCCCAATAAAACAGGTTATCTAAGCCCCGAGCCATTCCCAATATACTGGCGTTTACTTGCCGAGTCACCATTTTCACATCTTCTTTATTGGCTATGTCTTGTTCAAAAAGATTAATAATATTTTGAAGTGCTTGAATTGGACTTCTTACATCATGCGAAATAATAGAGAGCAGTTTGTCTTTGGTTTGGTTGAGTTGCGCCAATTTTTGATTTTGTTTGTTTTCGCGCAAACGCTGCCTATATAAATAAGAGACGATCATGACAAGTAAAAGCACCAACAGCGATAAAACATACGCTAATCTATTTTCGTATTTTGTTTTGGTTTGCAGTAATTCCAATTCCTGTGCTTTCTGTTGGAGATCGAGTTCTGTTTGAGTACTCAAAACCCTATCTTGTGCTTGAGTACTAAATTTTTTTCGATTAAGGCTATCGGTAAGCGCAACGTACTTCATCGCGGCTTTAAAAGCCAGAGCATCTTCCCCATCACCAAAATAAGCTTCTGCTAATAATTTTAGACCTTCTGTAGCATAAAACGAACTTGATCCTTTAACCGATCCTGAATTGGCTAATATATTGCCCATCATAATACACTCGTCATATTTTTGCAATTTAAGACATGTATTTGCGAACATCTGCACCAGATCTAAATTATCGCTATTTCTTATTTTTGCATGTAATAAGTTATATGTTTTTTCATAGTATCCCAAGGCCTTTTTCTTATCTGATTCTTCTGTGGCAACAGCAACAGTTAAGAGTGATTCGACCCAAGTTAGTGTATCTGCAGTATTACTGGTTTCGGCCACTTGCAGTGCCTTTAAATAATATTCAATTTTTTTATTTTGGTCATTCTGAAGATCTCCAAGTCCAATATTTGCCATTGAAATCATGGTAAAATCTTTCATTTCAGAGGCTACTTTATCAGCAATTAGATAGTGTTGTATCGCTCTTTCTTTATTTCCATTATCGCGCATGATGCGAGCCAAGGCGTAAGCAACATCACTTATTCTGGTGGAGTCTTTTATTTCTTTGGCTAGTTCTAGCGCTTTAAATTGCCAATTTATTGCTTTTTCGGAATCATTCAGGTCAAAATGATAAATCTTCCCCATGATGTAAGATGCTTCAAGCATCGCTTTTTTATCTGATCGGCGTAATCCCAGTTCCCATAACGAACTACCATATTCAAGGCTTTTAGGAACATTAAATATTTCATATTCCTCCATTAACAGTCGATTGATCTCAAGGAGTCGAGAAGAATCAGAAACTGTTTTAAGTTCCGTCTCCAGCATGTATATCAAACCCCTATTTTGAGCAAATAAAAATTGGGTAAACAGGAAAAAAAGTAAAAGGAAGGTAATCTGATTCCTCATTTTTTAAAAATATTCCTAAAAACAAAATCTGATTTAAACTGCTCAGTATATTGTCCACCAATTGGTAATTCATTTCCTTTTATTACGACTGTCTCGTTGTTAAAGGAGTCAATATGATTGAGGTTGACCAAGTACGATCGGTGGATACGCATAAATCTATTTCCCAATTTGGTTTCAATAAAATTAAGTGAGGCCAAAGTAGTATGGGTAGTATCGTGGGTGATAATTTGAATATAATTTTCTAGGCTCTTAACAAATAAAATATCATCAATTATTACCTTGGAGTATTCATTTTGTTCTTTGACAAAGAAAAATTCCATTTCGATGGATTCGCTCATCACTAGATCGGTAGAAGAAGCTACCTTATTCATCAACTCTAAGCGACGGTTTACTTTTTCAATTGCTTGCAAAAAGCGATCCATTTGTACGGGTTTCACTAGAAAATCCACTGCATCCGCTTCATAACTTTTTAAAGCAAACCTATCGTGGGTGGTAACAAATATAATAAGCGGCGGATTATCCAAACTATTAGCAAAGTCGATACCATTGATCTCTGCAAATTCTACATCAAGCAACATTAAATCGTATTTTTTGGCATTGAGCGCTGGCAACGCTTCCAACGGAGAGCCATAAACACCTGCTAAATCTAGCATAGGGTGGGCTTCAATCATACGCCTTAAAACGATTTGCCAGTGGGGTTCATCCTCCAATAGCAAGGTTCGAATTTGAGTCATTTTTGTTAGTTAGTCTTAAACGATAAAATTGATTGTGTATGAATTAATAATTATTTGTCTTTGGAACTCCAGTAAAAATACAAAGGTACACCACTTAACATTAAAACAGTACCTATCAATGCTTCCCTTGGAGAATTATACCAAGTTATGACAATTAAGGACATACAGAATAACACAAAAAGGGCTGGTATTACCGGATAACCCCAAACTTTATATGGTCTTTCCGTATTAGGCTCTTTGACACGCATTATAAATACCCCAAATGCGGTAGCCCCATAAAAAAAGAAAGCGGCATATATCAGCATATCTGTCAATTGATCAAAACTACCCGAGAGCACCAAGATACACGCCCATATACCTTGTATCCATAAGGCAGGATTGGGCGTATTATACTTGGGATGGATATAGGCCGCTTGTTTGAAAAACAAACCGTCTTTGGCCATTGCATAATATACCCTTGGTGGCATAAGAATTGTACTATTGGTGCATCCAAGTGTCGTAACTAAAATAATGACAGATAGTATAGCAGCACCTATTGGCCCCGCAAAATGGCGGATCACGGCTACTGCGGCAATATCATTTTTACCATTAAAAATATCCACAAATTTATCGGCTGGCAATACATACATATACGTGAAATTGACCAATAAATACGCGCCAATAATCACCAACAGACCACCCGACAATGCCAGTGGTAGATTCCTTTTTGGGTCTTTTATTTCTCCGCCGATAAAACCTAAAGTATTCCAGCCTTCATAAGCCCAAAAAGCAGAGAGTAGAGCAGCAAACATGGCTTTTATAAAAGTAAAATCCGTGATGGGGCGATCCACATAACCTTGCGCTGGTGTGGTAATATTGATCCAATTCCCTCCACCAAAAAACAAGCCACTGATGACCACCAAACCAAGGCCAACCACCACCATAAGTGTAATATTGGTACTTAATGCAGCGGCTCCTTTGAGTCCTCGCGTATTTATCCAGGTTAATATTAATATCAGCAATATAGTGACTGCTTTTACCCCAAAATTCTCTAAAGGCTTAAACAAGCCAATCTCAAACCCTTCTAATGCCGGTGATAAATGAGGTAAGGTGACTAGGCTATTCAGGGATTGGGCAAATACATAAGCAATAGAGGCAACAGCAGCCGTTTTGATCACAGCAAAAGTACTCCACCCCCATAAAAAGGCTACAAATCGCCCATAAATACGCTTAAAATAGACATATTCGCCGCCCGAATCGGCCATCATTCCCGCAATTTCTGCATTGCTCAATGCACCGCATAAACTGATAAAACCCGCTAATACCCAAGCCCAAAGCACCAGCGAAGGCGAGAGTAACTCGTGTGTCATGGGGGCTACTTTTTTATAAACACCCGATCCAATGACCGAACTAACAACCAAAATAGTTGCGGCTTGCAACGTTAGGCTTCTAACTAATTGACCTTGTGGCTTTTCCATACAAGGACAAACGTACTATTAATTTACTGATTATGATACCAATTTCAATATTTTTAAAAAAAATAAATACCTTTGAGGGCTTTTTAAGCCATTAGACGGGTGAGTTACTCTCGTTTTGCAAGTTTATCGGTATTTAAACGGTACAAATAGTTCAATACCAATACTAATAATGGAATAAATTTTTTAATCTTATGCCTTCGGTTAAGTACAATATTATACTGTTGCTCTTTTGGGGGCTGTTGCCATCTTTTGTGTACAGCCATATTGAGTCGCCTATCGGAACATGGAAATGTATTTCCCGTTCTGGACAATTGGACGAATTTACCAAGTATCAAGTCAACTGTAGCGGTGAAATCGAATTTTGCACCAATAGCACCATCATTAGCACCTGCCCTGATGCCTTCTCTCCTACCGGCTCTATTTGGTCAACCGATGGTGATCAACTCACCCTCAGCGACTCCGAAGGCTCACCTATTGTAGCCTACACTTGGAAAAAACTAGATGAACGTACGCTCATGCTTGAAAAAAAAGGGATTATTTATATGTTTGACCGTGTTTTTAAGCCGCAAACAGCAGGAAATTAGTAACTTTGCGCCCTAAAGCAATGACATTACAAGAAAGAATAGGGATTTTATCCGAATTAGGCGACTTTTTGCGGAACGAAACAGACAATGAGGCACTGGCGGCGGTTATCCAGCAGACTTGGTTCGAAAACAGGTGGTTTACCCCTGAAAATATCCGCGAAGCTATTTCGGCCATTGCCAATACTATGCTAAAGCCCGAATTATTGGAAAAATGGGCCGAACAGTACCCCATTGCACCCAATTTACATCCTGAACATACGATTGGATTGGTGATGGCGGGCAATATTCCTTTGGTGGGTTTCCACGATTGGCTCTGTGTCTTTATGTCGGGTGCTCGGGCAAAAGTAAAATTATCGGAAAAAGATAAAAATTTGCTGCCTTTTTTGATCCAAAAAATGGGCGAATGGGCGCATGAATCGCGAGAATATACCATTTTTTGCGCTGAAAACGAACCGTTACGTGGTTTTGATGCTGTTATCGCAACAGGCAGCAATAATACCGCTCGTTATTTTGAACAGTATTTCGCCAAATACCCACATATTATTCGACGCAACCGCAACGCTGTCGGACTGCTCGATGGCACTGAAACTTTTGCAGATTTTTATGCTCTGGGGCGCGATATTTTTGCCTATTTTGGATTGGGCTGCCGCAATGTGAGTAAGATTTACGTGCCACGTAATTATGTTTTCGACCCAATGCTCGAAGCACTCCACGAGTATAAAGAATTGGCCAACCACGACAAGTACCGCAATAATTTTGACTATAATACCACTTTATTATTACTCAATAGCCGCCATTATCTCAACAATGGGTGCATCATTTTGTTAGAAGATGTGTCTCTAAATTCGCGCATCGCTACTGTACACTACGAATACTATGACGATTCCGCTGTTTTGGCCGATGATTTGCGCCAAAAAAGCGAGGAGATTCAATGTATCGTTGGAAAATTAACACTACCCGGAATATACGTTTTACCTTTCGGGCAATCTCAGTCACCCACTTTGAATGACTACCCCGATGGTGTAGATGTGATGCATTGGCTGACAACCTTAGATAAATCATGAGTTTATTATTCCCCGCTTTCCTCACCGCACTCGGTGTGCTTGCAATACCTATTATTGTCCACCTTTTCTATTTCAGGAGGTTCAAAAAGGTCTATTTTACCAATGTCCGCTTTTTAAAAGAAGTAAAAGAGGAAACCAGTAACCGCCGAAAACTGCGTAATTTACTGGTATTGGCCATGCGTTGCCTAGCCATTATTTTTATGGTTTTGGCTTTTGCGCAACCTTTTATCCCAAAATCTGATGACGTAAAACAGGGTGAACAGGCTGTAAGTATTTATATTGATAATTCATATAGCATGAACGCCCGGTCAAAGGATGCTCCATTGCTAGAATTGGCAAAAAAACGCGCCCGCGAAATTGTGGGAGCGTATGCCGTAAGCGATCGTTTCCAAATCCTAACCAATGATTTTGAAGGCCGCGATCAACGTTTAATTAGCAAAGATGACGCACTCAACCGAATCGAGGAAATTCGTCCGGGCCCTGTAAGCCGCGATATGTCGAAGGTGCTTTTGCGCCAATCTCAATGCCTTGCAACTGGAAAAGCACAAGACAAAAATGCGTTCTTAATCACTGATTTTCAACGCAATAGCAGCGATATAAAAAATTTAAAAGACTCTACCATTAATGTAAGTCTTGTACCCATGCGATCGGTGCAGGAACGCAATGTGTCTATTGATTCGGTATGGTTCGACAGCCCTGTGCAGATATTGAACCAACCCGCCAATTTGCTGGTCAAAATGAGTAACCGCAGCGATGTGGAAAGTGAAGAAGTACGCCTTTCGCTCACGCACGATGGCCAAAGTAAACCAGTAGGTGCTGTACGCATACCTGCGCGTGGCAGTCGCTTGGACACGGTGAGTTTTACCATTTTGCATTCGGGCTGGCACGAGGCGCGGCTTTCTGTAACCGATTTTCCGGTGCAGTTCGATGATGATTATTTCATCTCCTTTTATGTAGCCGAACATATCAATGTATTGAGTGTGAATGGCGGCCAAGTGAACAAATATTTGGGCAATGCCTTTTCTGGTGCTAAATATTTCACGTTGGATAATGTAGATGCCCGCTCTATTGATTATTCAAAACTGAGCAATTACCAACTCATTGTCTTGAACGATTTGAATATTGTTTCTTCTGGTTTGGCGCAGGAATTACGGACATTTGCCCAAAGTGGCGGCAATATTGTGGCATTTCCTGCCCGTTCCGCCGATTTACCCAGTTACACGGCATTGTCTAATGCTTTTGGCGGCGGCGAATTGGGTGCTTATGAATCGGCTATCCGTCAGGCCAGTGTGGTGAATACCGAGGAGTTTGTATTCCGCGATGTGTTTTTGAACAAAAGTGCGAATTTGCGTTTACCCACCACGCAAGGCAATTACAAAATAGCACCAAACCGCGGCGAATATATCCTCACCTACCGCGATGGTTCGGCCATGATGACCAAATACACGGTGGGCGAAGGAGCACTTTACCTGTGCGCTGCACCGCTGGACGAAACGCAAAACGACTTGGTGCGCAATGGTGAGATCTTTGTGCCGATGTTGTTCAAAATGGCGATTGCTGGTGCTAAAGGCCGCCAAATTGCCTATACTATCGGTAAAGATGAAACCTTAGAGGCGCGCCATAAAGTGGCCGCATCTGGCGAAATTGTATATAAATTGCGCAAAAACGAACTGGCAACAGCCGGTAAAACAGCGCAAACCGTCGAATTTATCCCCGAACAACGTATCCTTGGCGCAAAAGTATTATTAACGCCCGGTAAAGCAGTTGCCGAACCTGGCTGGTATAAATTAGGGCTAAATGCAGACACTACTTTGGCTGAATACGCTTTTAACCTCGATCGCAAAGAAAGTGACCTGAGTTATATGAGCGAAGATGACCTCAAAGCGAACCTATTGCCCAATATGAAAATTTTGGAAGAAAACGCGGAGGCAAGCCTGACTCAAGTAGTGGACGAGCAAAACCAAGGGATTGTACTTTGGCGTTGGTGCGTGGTATTTGCATTGCTGTTTTTGGCATTGGAAGTATTGTTTCTGCGGTTGTGGAAAGTATAAACTAGTTCTTCCTTTTCTTGCGCTATTAATTTTGCGCTACCAATCAAAAATATGCAAGCTAAAAAATCCTTCGGGCAACATTTTTTAAAACACGATTCTATTGCAGAACAAATCGCCGCAAGCCTGTTACAAACAGATACGACCCGTCGTGTTTTGGAAATAGGCCCCGGAATGGGTATGCTGACCAAGCAATTGTTGGCCTATAAAGACCAATACGAACTATGGGCAGTAGAGGCGGATAAGGATATGACGGCTTATTTGAATACACATTACCCAGAACTCGCCGAACGCCTCATTTCCAAAGATTTTTTGGATCTTGACCTCAAAACTGTATTTAATAACGAGCAATTTAGCCTGATCGGTAATTTTCCTTATAATATATCGACGCAAATTTTATTCAAAATGCTCGATTACCGCGATCAAATACCCGAAATGGTGGGTATGTTTCAAAAAGAAGTAGCCGATCGGGTAGTTGCACCGCCTGGCAGTAAGGTATATGGTATAACGAGTGTTATTTTGCAGGCGTATTACAAAACTGAATATTTATTTACCGTTGAACCAGAGGCGTTTAACCCGCCGCCTAAAGTGCGTTCTGCCGTGATTCGCCTAACGCGCAAAGATGGTTTTGAACTGGGCTGTGACGTTCAAAAATTTAAAATGCTGGTCAAAACCGCTTTCAACCAACGCAGGAAAATGCTGCGCAACACGATGAAACCATTTTTCCCAAGCGAAGTGTTGATGAGCGATCCTTATTTTGAAAAGCGGCCAGAAGTACTCAGTTGGGAAGAATATGTGCATTTAGTGCAGAAAATGCAGCATTTGGATGTGTGAGCCGAGCAGCACAGAACAAAGAGCAAATAGGCTTGGAACATATTGTAGGGGCGGATTTTAATCCGCCACAAGGTTACGCAACCACAAGAGAGCCGTAGGCTCGGAACATATTATAGGGATTACAAAGGGCATTAAATCTCAACACACCAAGAAAAAATAATTTAAAGAGTGCTAAATACACTGTAAAATAAGTTTTTTAGGTTTTGAAGTCTCTATTTTTAGCCTCTTTGTAGCGGTTGACCGACCCAGAATGGGTCAAATGTTTATAGCAAAATCGCGGTTTCAATACGCGTGCGACCCTGTAGGGGTCGAATGTAATACATGCCACATTGCTCTATAAACATTTG
>JBEAVK010000166.1:0-6777 GCA_041160955.1 Bacteroidota bacterium | reverse complement strand
GCCGGAATAACTCGACCGATACAGCTTCATTGGAGGATGATTTGACTTTAAAAAAGTAAATGGTATTGCCCGCAATAGCCACCAATTGATCGCTTTCGACGATTATCGAAGCTTCGAATTTGACATCGCCTATTTCTGGTAGCCCTGATGGTGTCTGGAATTTACCCGTCAGCGGATCACATACCTGAATACCCTTATGGGTAACAACCCACATCCTGCCAAGATTGTCTTTAACCAGGTTGTTCACAAAATTGGAAGCCAAAGACAGGGAATCCTTATTTTTTTTGCTGAATACATCTATTACATGACCGTCATACCGGTTCACACCATTCAGGGTGCCAGCCCAAATAAACCCCATTGGATCCTGCGTAATGCCAGTTATATAACTACTAGAGAGCCCATTTTCAACCGATAAATCTAAATGCTTTTGAGCACCCACCATACCCGGCTGAAGGCATAACAGTAACCCACACAGCAGTACTAAACTGGTACGGGGCAGCATGAAAAATAAGGAATGCGTAAATGTACTTTTCATGAGTATGATTAAATTATACTGGAGGTGTATAAAAAGATGAAATTTCAGAGAAAAGCGCGGACATAACGACCTTTGTGGTTACGAAACAAAAAACTGTATAATTAATTTGCGCCAAGATACGTTTCCCCAAGCCAATATAAACTAACATTTCCGCAATTAAAAAATTGCCTACCCACGACAGCCACGTTACAGTAACATAAGTTTCGATGGGTTTGGTGTGAAAAAAGTAGTACATCGCATAACTTTCGGTACGCAAACTCATAGCCGCCAAAGTGACCGCAAAACTACGGATCATCATATTGGTATGTGGTAACCAACGTTGTTTTTTGATTTCCCACCACGCCAAAAAAGTAAGTACCCACCATAAAATACTTTGAAGTATAAAACCTGTTTTGGCGGGCAGCCCGGCATTGGCATAATAACCCAGTACCAGTCCCGAAGGTGCGGCCAGCAAAAGAATGGCAAGTATATAGGTTTTTCCGAGTTGTCGGTGCAATTTTGGGTATTTTCGGTGCAAAAATGGCCAAAACTGCCATAAACCAGCAAAAATAGCCACTAAACTACTGGAAATATGGATATAAAATGCCCACTGAAAATCTACCCGTTGTAATACACTATCGGGTTTGGTACCCAAAAAACCATCTGCATACACAAATTTAAAATAGGGTAATACCTCGCCCGTCATAACGCCTGTAAAAAACAGGACGGCTAAGATAAAGAGGAGGGCTGGGAGGTGTTTTAGGCGCATTTTTTAAAAATTGTAATTATATTATCTTGAAAAAAATCAATAACCAGCAATAAGTAAATATTTTGCCAGAACAAATTGCTGGCCATATTTTTCCTTGATACGATCTACCAACATGAACATCGCGGCATATTCGTCTGGATAAACCCCCATTTTTTCGTAGGAATGTAGGAAATCAATTGCCAATAAGGAGGTATGCTTGTCCGTCTTTATCGGATAACCCTGATAAACAAATTGTGGAGATATACCCTCGATACCAAAGTAATAGTTGTCGTGCAAATCCGTTAGTGATTCCTCCAACTCATCGCTTTCCAAAGGATAACGCTCCAGCAATGACTGAACTTGAGCAATTTGTAACTCTAACTCTTGGACGTCCATCTGTGTGGCGTAAAATTTACCTTTAAATTTTAATTCATACAAATTGCGCCATTCTTCAAATAGAACGCGGGTAAACGCTACAAATTCATTTCGGACAATCTCTTCCGGCAAGGCGTATGTTTTTTCATCGTACGACCAGTCCAATCTTTTGCCATTGGGTAGTTCAGGACTAAAACGTTCAATATGTTTGTCGCTTTTCCATCTAAAATCATCGCCATAGATGCTAACAAACTGCTTTTCGAGTTCGGGACTGTCTTGTATGGATATTTCAAAAGGGACGAGAATGTGGTAGTATGCTGCCATGTTGATGGTGTTTTATTTTATTTGAATTAATGAACCTCCTCACTAAAGTTGATATTCAAATGAGATTAAGCAGTCTTTTTTAATGTTTTTTCGTAAAACTTATCCCATTGGGCATCTACTTTACTTTTGATATTCGGTTTGAGCATGTTATTTTAATTGCTAAATCGTTGAATTTTGTACCAATGATTTCATTTGGGTAATTAACGATTTAGACCTGCCTGACTTTTAATTATGGCGAATTCGACATAATTAAAATCGGGGTTGTAGATGGAATCCCAGACTCCTCCAATTCCGTCACAAAAATATGAAACTATTCACAATATATCTGGTTTATCCACCACATTATATTCAGTGATTCACATTTATTACCAAGAAAGACAAAACGCCCCCAAACCTTTCCTATTTTTGCCCCAACAACCACCTTTTTTGAATTATTACTACTCACACACCTAATCCATGAAAATATTCATAGAAACAGAAAAATTCATACTCCGAGAATTCCTTGAAACCGATGTACAAGGCATATATGCGCTGGATTCCGACCCAGAAGTACACAAATACCTCGGCAATAAACCCATCACCAGTATGGATGCTGCCCTTGCAACCATTCAACATGTTCGGAAACAATATGAAGAAAATGGCATTGGGCGTTGGGCAATTATTGATAAGGCTTCCAATGAATTTGTCGGTTGGGCAGGGCTGAAATACGAGCAAAACCTCAGAACAAATTTTAATTATTACGACATCGGTTACCGCTTATTACGAAAGTATTGGGGCAAAGGCATTGCCTCCGAAGCCGCAAAAGTGTCTTTGGAATATGGCTTTAACCAATTGAATTATAATGAAATATTCGCCGCGGCTCATGTGGACAATGCCGCATCTAACAAGATACTGACCAATATTGGTTTAAAATTTATAGAGACATTTGAATATAGCGGGGCATTAACCAATTGGTATGGATTAACCAAATCGGAATACCCACTCACCCATTAGCCGCTAAAGCCAACTGCTCCAATGTCCCTTTAGTCTGTTTGATGCCCCTAATTTCCTCTTGTATAAAGATAAATTCTTTATTGGTTTGCTTGATGGAAATGGCCATTTTGCGCCCGTACATTTCGATGAATTTTAAGATGCGCCCAAAATCATCGGTTTGGTAATAGGGCGATTGTGGTTTCGACAAAAAATAACAGCGCAGTTTGCCACCTTTGAGGACAAGCCGCTCAAATCCAATTTGCTTACACAGCCATTGTAGTCGAAGGGCATCAAAAAGGGTATTGATTGGTAGCGGCAATTTGCCAAAACGGTCGATCAACATCTCCTTAAATTGCTCAATACCCGCTTCGTCCTTAATATCGTTCAATTGGGTATAAAGCGACAACCGCTCTTGGGTATTGGTGACATATTGCTCTGGAATACGCATTTCCAAATCCGTTTCGATAGTTACATCGCGGACAAATTCCCGCTTTTTGGCCAGTTCTTCCTTGAATAAGTCCTTAAAATCGGTCTCTTTCAATTCTAATATGGCCTCGTCTAGTATTTTTTGGTAGGTCTCGTAACCAATATCGGCGATAAAGCCGCTTTGTTCGCCACCCAATAAATTACCTGCGCCGCGAATATCCATATCCCTCATGGCCACTTGGAAACCATCGCCCAGTTCGCTAAAATCCTCGATGGTTTGGAGGCGTTTGCGCGCTTCGGGCGTGAGCACCGAATTGGGCGGCGCAAACAAATAACAAAAGGCTTTGGTATTGGAACGCCCCACACGACCACGTAATTGGTGCAGATCGGAAAGGCCAAACATATCCGCACGGTTGATGATAATTGTGTTGGCATTGGGAATATCGAGCCCCGTTTCGATGATATTGGTACAAACGAGTACATCGTGGCGGCGTTCGATAAAATCGACCAGTGTTTGCTCCAATACGTCGGGTGTCATTTGGCCGTGAGCGGCTATAATATCAATATCGGGGCAAATACGGCGGATCAATTCTACCATTTTTGGTAGTTCGGTGACGCGGTTGTGCACAAAAAACACTTGTCCGCCACGGTGAATTTCGTAATAAATCGCGTCGCGGATCAGGTCTTCGTTGAAAATACGTATTTCGGTGTGTATCGACTGCCGATTGGGCGGCGGCGTGCGCAATATGCTCATATCACGGGCGGCCATGAGCGAAAACTGGAGCGTGCGTGGAATGGGCGTGGCGGTGAGCGTGAGGGTATCTACATTGACTTGTAGGGTGCGAAGTTTTTCCTTGGCTACTACCCCAAATTTTTGTTCCTCATCCACCACCAAAAGTCCTAAATCCTTGAATTTGGTGTCTTTGCCCAATAGTGCATGCGTACCGATAATAATATCAATTTTACCCGCTGCCAAATTGGCCATAATCTCCTTTTTTTGTTTTGCGGTGCGGAAGCGATTTACGAAATCAACGGTGACTGGAAATTCGCTCAACCGCTCCGAAAACGTGCGGTGGTGCTGTAACGCAAGGATGGTGGTGGGCACCAAAATAGCGACTTGCTTGCCATCAGTCACGGCTTTAAAGGCGGCGCGCACGGCTATTTCTGTTTTCCCAAACCCTACATCACCACAAATCAAACGATCCATCGGGTAATCTTTTTCCATATCCGCTTTTACATCGCTGGTGGATTTGATTTGGTCTGGTGTATCTTCGTAGATAAACGAGGCTTCTAATTCATTTTGGAGATAACCATCGGGCGGGAATGCGTGGCCGGGTGTGCCGCGTCGTTTAGCGTACAATTTGATCAATTCGGCAGCAATATCCTTGATCTTTTTCTTGGTACGTGCCTTGGTCTGTTGCCAAGTATCGGAACCCAGTTTATTGAGTTGCGGCTCGGTACCTTCTTTGCCTACATATTTACTGATTTTGTGGAGCGAATGGATGCCTACATACAGCATATCGTTGTTTTTATAAACGAGGCGAACGGCTTCCTGCATTTGGCCACCAATATCAATTTGTTGTAAACCAGAGAATTTGCCTACGCCATGATCGATATGCGTGACATAATCGCCCGGTTGCAGGTCGCGGAGTAGTCGCACATTGAGGGCTTGTTCTCTGGTAAATCCTGTTCGGAGTTTAAACTGGTGGAAACGCTGAAAAATCTGGTGGTCGGTGAGTACCACAAGGCGCAATTCTTCATCAATATAACCTTCGGAAAGGTCAGTTTCTATGGCTGCCCATTCGATATTGGCTTTAAGATCCTTAAAAATAGCACGCAGACGATCCAGTTGCTTTGGATTATCCGAACAAATAAACAGTTCATAGCCGGCTGCACGCCATTCGTGGAGCGACCGCAGTAGCAGTTCAAAGTTTTTATTGAACGATGGCTGAACTTTGGCGTTAAAGGATACCTTTTGAGGTATAGTGGGTAATGTGGACACTAATTTGATGCTTGATTTAAGGAGTAAGTATAATACCGCTTGTCTTTATTTGTTCACGAGAAGTGCCTCGGATATTTATTTGGTGGGGTTAATTAATAGATATTATGGTAGATATCCAACCACCGCCCAAATCCCGTAGGGAATGTATGTTTATAGGATTGAATGTAAAACAGACCCAAATCCCATAGGGATTGCATGTTATTTTGTACGTTTTTTACATAAAATCCCTACGGGATTTGGGCTAATCCCGCCCATTCAGTCTAGAAACATATATTCCCTACGGGAATTTTTTTAGTGGGGCTGGATAGTTACATATTATGCGAAACTAGTTACGAATAATATGTATTAAAGTTCATAACGCAGCACCCAAACCTTCAAATCCATTTTGGACACATCTTGCTGTCCTGCTACGCTCAAGGCGGTTGCCCAAGCATCGGCGGTAACAGCATTTTTTGCCTGCACAGTGACCAAATTGCCATGTGTAAGCCCCCAACCGGTGCGAGGATCTACAATATGTGAATATTTCACGCCATTTGCCTCCAAAAAACGGTAAGTTGCACCGGATGTAGTGATACCGCAATTGGACAAAAATAATTTTTCGTATTCAATCACTCCGCTTGCATTCCGAGTTGGCCGATCAATAGCCCAACCTTCCGTTTCAGGTGGCGCATCGCCCAGTGCAATATCGCCACCGGCATCTGCTAATGCTATTGTGATACCATTTTTGCGCAGTATTTCGAGGCATTTATCGGCAGCATACCCTTGGGCAATACCTCCCAGATCGAGGCGTGTTCCTTTTATTTTTAGACTTATTTTATGGTGTTTGTGGAGTTGGATAGAGCGGTAATTGACTGTTTGAACCGCTGTTTTTATCTTTATAGAATCGGGGACTTCTTTTAAATGCCTTGCTTTCCGCCAAAGTCGGGTAATGGCACCGACCGTTATATCAAAAGTGCCATTGGATGCGGTGGAAAACTGTTTGGACATTTTTAATATGTCGTATAATTCAGGAGCAACTTTCATTTTTTGTCCAGTTCCCGCCAAATCGCTGAGTTGATTTAAAGCACTTTCTGGAATATAATCGGAGTATAATTGATTGAGGTAGTCCACATGGTCGAATACAGATTTGGCTATTTTGGCCGCATCTATGCTGTCTTTTTGGGTGTAAAAAACCAAACGGAATACCGTACCCATTTGTGGATGAGAAAAGGAATAACGCTGCTGTGCTTGTAGTCCAATGGCGCAAAAGCAGAGAATAATGGGTAAAATGTTAAGTTTTTTCAAGTTTTTATACAGTGTATTTAATCATAAAGTCATTAGGTTTTGAGTAAATATTTGAATTGTCGGGGCTAGTGGTCGTCAACTTAGGCTTGATACATTTTTTACAATTTCGACCTCGGAGAGGTCAAACATTTG
>JBEAVK010000141.1:0-3053 GCA_041160955.1 Bacteroidota bacterium | reverse complement strand
TCGTTGCACTCGGTACAACATAAGAACACGCTGGCATTTCGTAGCAAGCACTAAAGGTGCTTCCGCAACCTCCACTGATAGTAACACAATACTTTCCGGGACTCACATTGACTAAATCCTTTGTAGTAGCGATGATAGTCCCATTTTCGTCAGTCCATTTGAAAAACAAAGGATTTACAGTGGGCTTGAGTACCAGTCTGATGGAACCACCAGTCAGTGTAATTGGCGAGACTGGAACAATTATTACCTTTTCCACAATAATAGGGTCAGCTTCGATACACCTAGTTACTTTTACTACGAGTACTTTTGTACAACCAAAGGCATTGGTCACAGTCACCGTATAAGTACCTTGACATAAATATTGTAAATCCTCCGTATTAGATCCATTGCTCCAAGCAAAGGTAAAAGGCCCAGCATTACCGTCTGCTGTTATGTCTATCGCTCCGTCGCACTCAACAACGGAGGCATGGGTTACGCCTGTTACCCCGATAACAGCGTATGCGCGCCCTGCACAGCAACAGGCCAGCAGGATACTTAGTATTATTGGTATGCGTTGCATATTTTTGATGTGTTTGGTTTTGATTATTTTGAATCAAATTATGTTTATTCTTTTATCATTCCTTAATCGGGCTGTGCCTGCATAAAATCATTGTATTCTTTTATTTTATACCTTATGTATTCCGATTTAGAATTCGATAAACTATCATATACCGATTGTATCATTGCTTTGACGGCTGGGGGGACTTTATAGCCTTCGTCAATAGGTTCTATTAGAAGCGCAGCATCGTAACTTACCATAAACAGTCTTGCTAATTCTGATAACAATGAATTGGGGAAAGCATCTCTAATATGAATTAATTCATTGATGCCAGTTGATCTACCCCCATGTGTAAAGTCAAACAAATCAATCTCCGAATTTTTAAGATAAATACCGCCCTCAATATCTTGGTCATTTGCACGTGGTACAAAAATTGAATCAATATTCGAATACTTTGTTTCATAAACACCTTTGGTTATTGTAACAAATTTATATCTTACCAATATCATTAGCCCATTTTGTGCTAATAATGCTCGAAGCGTATCATTATTGAGTATCAAATATGATAAGTTGAGGTATTTGTTATATGATGACGCTATGATATACGAGTGGTCAATTGATGATGTATAATCAGGGTATTTTATCCAGTCAGTATTGGAATATTTAATTTGGAAAAAATTACTACTTTCCGGGGTTTTTGCAGCTCTGTTAGGGTCATTATTGGTAAACCTAAAAGAGACGGAACACTTATTATAATCGTATAGCGAAACAGCAGTATCGTTTGCAAAGTTAATATTGCACTTTAGATCTACTTGTGCGCGAAGTGTTTGGTGTGCGAATAACGCGACACAAAATAATATTAAATTTAATTTATAATTTTTCATTGTCCTGGACTTCTTTTTCTACTTCTTAATATGTTAATATGATATGGAATAAACTCATTGCATGAAGATCCCCCTCCTTCGCAAGAACCTTCTTGCATTATTCCCATATCAGATAATGTGGGCACCATAAAGCAAGGATTGAGAAATGGTTTTACGTCATTGTTCCCATGTGTTAATCCAAATGTATGGCCAAGTTCATGGGATAAAACAGTTTGTTCCCAACCTGGCAAATGATCCAAACAGGTTTCAAGGAAAAGAGCACACATTTGCCCCCCTTTATTTAAATAACAGTCAGAATAGTACACATCAATTGCAATACCACCAAGCCCTTCCTCATTTTTAAGGGTATCAGGATCATTATCTAATGACGATAATGGATCATTGTCCAATAATGTAGTTCCTTGCCATGCACTTAGAACATACGTACACCAAAAATTATCACTTTCAATCTTTAGCTTATCATGTTCGCAATATTTTGTAAGATAATCTAATAGTATTCCGGGGTTGTATTGATTCATTAAATCCGTCGTATGACTAATATTATGAACAAAAGGTACAATTCTATTATTACTAAGTTTACCTGCACCATCATTAACGACATCAATATAAACTTTAGCATAGACTTCTTTTGCATGCACTAAGTTTACTTCTGTTATAATTGAAGACGTTCCTCCAATGGGGATATGGTCATCATCGGCAATTTCAAGCGGAATAAGTAAATTTATTGGATCTAACGGATTAGACTTTTCTTTCAGGATAAAGTAATCGGTAGATCCAGAAGGGAATTCCACTTTTCCTTCTTTAGAAAATGGCCCTCCCCCAATACTTACGTCTGCTCCTGTGTAGTGGTGCATTCCAGTAACTGTGGTGGTCATCGTGATTTTCATATCAAAACCGATAGAAAGATCAATCGGCTCTATATCTTTTACATTGAATATAAAATCACCATGGCCAGCTCTTGACATTACACCAGATAACGTTCCATTAGATGTTAAATCTAATAATCCCGGAAGTTGAAGTGTAGTTGCCGTATTACCCACAATACTACATGGTAATGGAGGTTGTGGACAACTAATAATGGAAGCAGGGTCTCCAATACCGAGAATTCCTCCTTGAAATCTTCCTGGAATGGGCGATCCATCAAAAAGAGGTTCTTCGATTGGATATGGAGGGGTAATATCTAGAATTCCGTGTTCAATAAAATAAATCTGACTGCAACTATTCAAATGCGAATCAAATCCTGCAAAGTAGCCCTTAAATAATTTATTGGCTTGCCAATCAGGATTCCTCATTCTATCATTTTCGATATGTAGGGTTCTCCAAACCGTGAGCGTGGGAGAGCATAGGTTTTCAGGAATAGCCTTACATTTATTATCGGGACCTGCTGTACATATTTCAACAATCGCGTCTCCATCAAATACATCATAATTCCTAGTGTTTGTAATTAAATCCCAATCGTGACTAACAGCTACCTTGTAATTATCTCCGCACATTTGTGATACCCAAAAATTTTCGAGCAGTACTTCCTTGGCTTTGCCAATTGTAACTTCATAAAGCCAAATATTTGAAGGAAGCAAAAGAGGAGCAAGATTGGCTCCAGTAAAAACACCTTCCACTTTAGCAGATGCCGT